>JAQCEO010000050.1 GCA_027729805.1 Actinomycetota bacterium | reverse complement strand
GTCCTACACGGTGTGGGTTATGCGATGGGTATTGCATTTGATGGTGCCGAGGACGTAGCCATCACCTATTTCGGTGATGGTGCAACAGCGCAAGGCGATGTGAACGAGGCATTTGTTTTCGCAGCAGCATTCTCAGCACCTGTCGTTTTCTTCTGCCAGAACAATCAATGGGCGATCTCCCAACCACGTGATCGACAAAGCAACGTACAAATTTATGAACGTGCGGCGGGATTTGGTTTCCCGGGGGTGCAAGTTGATGGTAATGATGTGCTGGCAGTGATGGCCGTGACAAAGGTTGCGCTGGAGAGGGCGCGCACAGGTAACGGCCCGACCTTGATCGAGGCTTACACCTACCGCATGGGCGCCCATACGACTTCGGATGATCCAACTCGCTACCGGCTCGCGGGCGAACTGGAGACCTGGCGGCTGCGTGACCCAATTGAGCGTTTCAAAGTTTACTTGGCACACCAAGGTATTGCTGACCGCCCATTTTTCGACCATATCGAGCAAGAAGGCGAAGAACTAGCTGGTCAAATTCGAGATGGTATTCGTGCACTGGTTCCACCGACCCCTGAGTCAATGTTCGACAATGTTTACGCGGAGCCGCATGCCCTCATGGATGAACAGCGGGCCGAGATGTTGGAATATTTGGCCTCCTTCCAAGATGCGGTGGGTTAGCCAATGACAACCCTTACGATGGCGAAGGCAATAAACGCGGGCTTACGCAAAGCGATGGAACGGGATCTAAAAGTGATTCTTTTCGGCGAGGATATCGGCCGATTAGGTGGGGTTTTTCGAGTTACCGAAGGCTTGCAAAAGGATTTTGGTGAGCACCGGGTATTGGATGCGCCACTCGCTGAAAGCGGTATCGTCGGTACGGCGGTCGGGCTGGCAATGCGCGGCTACCGCCCGGTTCTGGAGATTCAGTTCGATGGCTTTGTTTACCCAGGGTTTGATCAAATTGTTGCGCAGGTTGCCAAGTTCCATCGGCGAACGGATGGCGCGGTAGCAATGCCGATCACCATTCGAATCCCGTATGGGGGCGGTATCGGTGCTATAGAACATCACAGTGAGTCACCGGAGGCGTACTTTGCCCACACGTCAGGGCTTCGAGTTCTCACGCCCGCGGATGCACAGTCGGCCTACTTAACCATCCAACAGGCAGTAGCGTGCAACGACCCGGTGGTCTACTTCGAACCAAAGCGGCGTTACTGGGACAAGGGCGAGGTTGATGAAGCAATCTCGGCACTAGATGCGGGAGCGGCACCTGATCCGTGGCGGGCGCGAATTGTCAAAGCCGGGAGTGATGTCACGGTGGCCTGTTACGGACCGATGGTGCGCACCTGCCTCGAGGCTGCGGAAGCTTGCACCGACATCTCTTTGGAAATTATTGATTTGCAATCACTTTCGCCAATTGACTACGAGACTTTAGTCGCATCGGTTGTAAGAACCACGAGGCTCGTGGTCGTCCATGAAGCCGCACTGAGCGGCGGGATAGGTGCGGAAATAGCGGCGCGCATTGGCGAAAAGTGCTTCTATACCCTCGAAGCCCCGGTGACGAGGGTAACTGGATTTGATGTGCCATATCCAGCAAGTCGAATCGAGGAGCATTTTCTGCCGGACCTGGAGCGAGTAATCGATGCTGCTGAACGGGTGATGAGGTACTGAAATGACTGAACAACAGCAGCAGGTATTTCACCTACCCGATGTCGGCGAAGGCTTGACGGAGGCGGAAATTGTCAAGTGGCGGGTTCGCCCCGGTGACAGTGTCTCGGTTAACCAAATAATCGTGGAAATTGAGACCGCCAAGGCAGTTGTTGAGCTCCCCTGCCCATATGCCGGCTCGATCCAGGCACTTCATGTTCCCGAAGGTGAAATAGTGCCTGTTGGTTCGCCGATTGTCACCATCTTGGTAACAGCCAAGGCCGATGAGCGTGGGCCGATACTGGTTGGCTACGGCGTGAAATCAGATCATGAGGTACACCGTCGGCCCCGTAAGTCTGGGAGTCATCAGAACCCGGCGAGCACAACTACCAACACGGCCCGGACCAAGCCACTTGTCCGCAAGTTGGCGAAGGAGCTCGGGGTGCAGTTGGACTCGGTGACACCAACTGGGGTCGGTGACGTGATCACCCGTGCGGATGTGTTGAGTTTATCCCAAAATAGTCAGGTTGCTAAGCAAGCAGTGACTCCCGTCGGTGGCGATAATCGCCAACCGGTGCTTGGGGTGCAGCGCGCCATGGCAGATGCAATGGTGCGGTCGGCTTTTACCGCACCGCATGTGACCGAATGGGTTGAGGTGGATGTATCGCGGACCCTTGACTTGGTTACCAAGTTGCGTGCGAACGCGGCTTATGAAGGTATCAGGGTCACGCCACTGACAATTGTCGCGGCAGCGGTGATCCACGCGGTGAAGAAATACCCCAGAATCAATTCAACCTGGGTTGAGTCATCACAGGGCGCAGATATCGTCACGCACCGCGACGTACATCTTGGGATCGCAGCCGATACCCCGCGTGGATTATTGGTTCCATCGGTTAAGGCTGCTGGTGCGATGGAGCTACCTGTACTCGCACGCAGCATCCATGCTCTGATCGAGACAGCGCGCGCAGGGCGCAGTACACCGACAGATTTGACCGGCGGCACGATCACTATCACCAATGTGGGTGTATTTGGTGTTGATGGCGGTACCCCGATCATCAATCCAGGCGAGTCTGCCATTTTGGCAATGGGCCGGATACTTGATCGGCCTTGGGTTGTTGACGGAGCAATAGTGGTGCGGCCCATCGTGCAACTTTCATTTTCCTTCGATCATCGAGTTATCGACGGCGCACTTGGCTCAAGGGCATTGGTGAGTATGGCCAATTTCCTTACTAATCCAGCCGTTGAAAAGCTGATGGCGCGCGCTACGGAGTGACGACCATGCCGTTGATTAGTCGATGAACTAAATCATCCGACCCGCTTACTTCAATTCGAGCGACAAAGTTCGGGTCATCGGCGGCGACTCGTCCGCACATTCGATGCACTAGGTCTTTCACCGAAATCGAAAGTTGAACAGTTGGCTCAGCACTTGCGATGAATCGGGCGCGGCCGTCGTCATCGAGGCGGATGAAGACTTCACTGGCCAGATCAATGATTACTACATTAAGGACGGCACCTATCGGCGGCCGAGAGTTCTTGCCCCAGACCACGGGAAGGGCACTGATCAACACACTTAGTGCCACCTCGAATGGCAATCCGCTCCACCCACCGGGTTGATCAATAGCATCGCGAATATCTTGCTCGTGAACCCAGGTATCGAACGCCCGCATCGTCAATGCCCGTTCTAGGGTTATCGGAGCCCCGAATGGGCCGCGCACCTGACTTGCTAAGTCGCCCGTATCAGCGTTCAAGATCGCTCGGCGTAGTGCAATGAGCTCGCGCAGTTCAGCAACTTGTTCACTCTTTGTGGACTCGCGTCGGGCATAAACTCCAAGTTCGATGAACTTGCCGGCGTCGCTAACCACGTGCGGCAAGGTGGTCCAGTCCGGCTCATGGGTGGATCGTGGTGTACCGCTCAGGAATGACTCAAAATCCGCGAGGTGGGCAACAACATCGGCCACCCGCCAACCCGGGCATGGGGTTTCGGACTCCCATTGGGCAGCAGTTAGTGGGGTTACCAGTTCGGCTACCTGAGTCAAAGCTGCCAGTGAAGCCTCGACTAAGTCGGCTTTAGTAAAGGTATCTTTCACCTTGCTCCCATCCGGAACTAGGCCTTGGGTCCGGTGCATGTTCTCCGCCGCTAAAGTTTTCCTCGTGAGCGTCACAGTAGCCTTGATCCAATTGGACTGTACCTCGGTCGAACCCGTTTATAAGCGGGTCACCCGGGCCATGGGTTTGGTGGCAAAAGCGGCAGCGAAAGCGCAGTTCGTGGTACTGCCTGAGTTGTGGCATGTGGGCGCCTTCGATATTGAAGCCGCACGTGAGCACGCGCAGGCGATCAACGGTCCGCTCGTTAATGACCTAGGTGCCTTGGCCAAGCAGCACGGTATTTGGTTACACGGCGGCTCCTTCTGTGAGGAGGACGATGGCTCATACTTCAACACCAGCGTGCTTTTTTCACCCGAGGGCGATCTGCGCGCCACCTACCGAAAAATTCACCTATTTGGTTTCGAGGGTGGTGAGACAACTTTAATGAGTAGCGGTGCGGAACTTGTAGTAGTGGACACACCCCTTGGTCCTACCGGCTTAGCCACTTGCTACGACCTGCGCTTTCCCGAATTATTTCGTGCATTAACCGAAGGTGGTGCGACGGCATTTGTTGTGACCTCGGGCTGGCCCACCCCGCGTATCGAGCATTGGGATGTGCTGACCCAAGCGCGCGCACTTGAAAACCAAGCTTGGCTCATTGCGTGCAATGAGGTTGGCGTGCAGCCGGGCATCACCCTTGGTGGCCACTCCTGCGTTATTGATCCGAAAGGCGCGGTAGTCACCAGAGGTGGGAGTGGCGAGGAAATCATCTACGTTGATGTCGACCCTGAAACACCCAATGCATGGCGGGCGCAGTTCCCGGTACTTAATGACATTCGGCTGCGCTAGCCAGCGGCTACACCTGTTTGATGACTGCTACATCTGTTTGATAGTGGCGCTCGTGCCGATAACGATTACTGGTTTCTTGGCTGGGTCTAACCACTTCATTATTTGGGCCATTCGCTGCTCCGTGATCGCGAGGCAGCCGGCGGTCTTATCTCCGTTACTTACGTGCAAGAAGATGCCGCCACCGCGGCGGAGGTCGGCTGGTGGAGCAGTACGACGAATGCCATTGCTGCCGACAGTCACCGGCCCCTTAGGCAGATTGAAGTCCAGCACCGCCACATAGTTGTATTGCATCCCGTATTGCCACAGGCGCTCGACATATTTCCCGTAGCCGTCCCAGCGCACAGCGGCATCTTGAAAAAGGTTGTAAGTATTTGGATGTTTCGGATCGTAGGTCCACGCATCACCCCGGTCGAATTCGGTGTAGGGCAACTGGGTACCGGGGTTTGCGAGTCTGCCGAACGCCGACTCGATGGCGAAGGTGCCCGCTGGTGTCTTGCCGGTGCCTTGCCTACGGTCAGCTGCCAGCACTAACCCGCCATAGCCCAATAGGGCAGGTGTTGCATCAACTATTTGAACCCAGTTTCCGGTGGTCGATCGTTCGAATGCGCGAAGGGTGCCCGAGGTTGAAGTCCACCGGGGGGCGGTCACCACGATCACCTGATCTGAGCCCTCAACGTGTGCTAGTTGTGTCGGGAACCACTCTGGTGCACTTGGTTGCGCAGCGCTGGCATCTGGGGTAACCACGGCCAAGAGTGCGATCAAGATTACGAGTAGCCGGTGCACCCGTGCAGATTAGCCCTGTTTATCGTTACCTGACAAGCGGGCAAAGCGTTCGTTGTATTCGTTCAACTTTGCCTCTCCATCACGGTCGGCCTGGCGATCGGACCTCCTGGCTTCGCGCTCGTCACTTCGTGACCATTGGACGGCTATGGCAATCAGGACGATCAGTGTCGGCACCTCAGATAGCCCCCAGGCCACCTGGGCCCCGATCAAGGTGTCGCGCAAGGGATCAACGATCCAATCTGGTTGGACCACCCCGTACCACTCGGGTGCCAGCGGGGTCGAAGACATCATCATGGCGACCGCAAAGAAACCATGTACTGACAGGGCCAGCATCAGCATCAATAGGCGACCCCAATACGGGAGTGGTTTAGGCCGCGGGTCAATGCCGATTAGCACCCAGTAGAACAGATATCCCGCTGCGAGGAAATGAAGCTGCATGACGACGTGCCCGGTGTGACTGCCCATTAACCAGCCGAAGAGAGGCGTCATGTAGAGGCCGTAGAGCCCAAGTACGTAAATAACAAACACATAAAAAGGATTAGTGAGAACGCTGGTGATCCAACTGTGTAGGAACCAGGTAAGCCACTCACGCGGCCCCCGTTCGGTTCCATGGGAGGGTTTGAGTGCTCGCAATGCGAGGGTGGCTGGAGCACCGAGCACCAACATGATTGGCGCCAGCATCGTCATCGTCATGTGCTGAAACATGTGCAGTCCCACAGAGACCTGCGAATAGGTGGCAATGCCGGCGTTGGTGCACCAAATCATGATGCCGATGCCGAGCAGCCATGCGACAAGGCGACCCCATGGCCACTTGTCGCCGCGGGCTCGCAGGCGAGCAACGCCAATACAATAAAGGGCCGCGCCAACGATCCCCAAAGTCAAGAACAGTGGCTCAAGTCGAAAGCCCAGACCAACGGTGAGCACGGTGGGTGGTGGCGGGTAGGCGGACCCGAGCAGGGTCTCACCAAATGAGTTGAAGGCGGTTTGTAATCGCGGTGGCGCACTCGAAGCGAGGCTCACGCCCATGGCGACGGCTATGACCATGATCGTCAGCTCTAGCCCGGCAATCCGGGCAAATATTGAAACCCCGGAGGCTTTGTTGTCTCCGGCAATTATTCGTCCACGCATTAGGTAGCCGATGATGCCGAGACCAATGATTATCAGAGCCTTGGCTAGGATTAGTTGGCCGTAGCCAGTGCTGAAAAGTTGACTTATTGAATCAAGCCGTGTGTACGCATTAGTGACACCACTCACCGCTAGCAACACGATCGCGACTAAGGCGATGGTCGAAAACCGCTGCAAGGATCGTTGCACTGATCCATCGCGCCGGACCGCGTGCAGTGCCAGTGCCATCAGGCCCCCGATCCAAATCACGGCGGCTAGGACGTGCGCAACACCCGCGGTGATCGCAAGTGCGTGGTCGCCAAGTCCGGCTCCATGCCCGCCGAGTACCGGCAGCGAAACGGCGACCAGGGCAACAAGTAGCCACCCGGCTTCAGCGCCGATCGTCGAGGTGAAAAAGGCCCCGAAAGCGACGACGAAAGCCAGCAGAGCCATGACCATTAGGGCGCGAGTGGCCGGAATATCACTCGCATAGGTCGCGAAGATGGCCGGATTAAAGGCCTGACTAAGTGTGATTCCGAGGATGTTCGCGAGTACGAAAAACATCTGAACGAGGGCCAGAGCGGACCAGATAAGTGCCGCTATTGAGGCGCGTAGGGCATCAACACGACCAACCCGTGAGAGCACCCCATCTTTACCGGCCGGGTCCAAGATGCTTGCGGCAAGGAGCCAACCGATGGTGGTGAGGGCGGCGATGTCGGTTAGTAGGCGAAGTATCGGTGCGCCCCAGACGACCAGCGGCCCAGGATCAGGTAGTCCAACACTCGGCGGCTCGTAGGCGCCCCCGGAAACCATCAGGGACACCCCGAGGGCACTTACCGCGAGCACCACCAGTGAGGTGGCGAGCAGGGTGATGCCACCAAAGCCCATTGGTGGCCGGGTGGTGCTGCGCTCCGCGGTAGTTCTACTCATTTGCGTCCGCGTCTTGCCAAAAAGATGACGGTGATCGTGGCCGCGAGCGCGAGTATCAGGCCCACCACGCCGACAGGGAAATTCGGTGGGGGCGTTTGGGTTGCTGGCGCCGCCGCCGGGGCGGTTGGCGGCGAAGCGCTAGCCACGGCGTAGGCGAAGTCAATTGACCCAGTGATGGGATGGCCATCCGCAGAGACACACCGATAGGAAACCGTATAGGTGCCTGGGGCTAATTCGGCGGCCCAAGGGATGGTCACGGTGGCTCTAGCCACCGAGGCGGCGATGTCGCTGGTAACTCCGCCGGTGCTATTCGAGATCGCAACAGCGACGGTTTCCTCAAGTAGGGTTTCGTTGAAAGTGAGCACCACCTGCGTGGGTGCAGTGGGTAGCACTGACCCGGCACTTGGGTCAGATGACAGCAACTGTGAGTGGGCACCGGCTGTGCCGAAGTTAGTGAGCAGGGCCAAGACTCCTAAACCCAAAACCAATGCTGAGCGCCGCCGCTTCACCCCCTGATCCTATGAGCTCAGTAATAAAGGTGAAGCAGCAGCAGATGCAGTTGAACGAGTCGCTCTTAGAAGGATTCCTCTGAGAGTTCCATGACTTCAAGGGTGGTGGCCTCGGCTACCGCACGCTCGGCTGCCAGCAGCGGCAGGCGATTGCGCGCGAACCACTTGGCCGTTTCAATTTTGCCGAGGTAGAAGGTGCGATCACGATCGGCAGCACCTGCTTCAAGGGCGCGGGTGGCGACTTCGGCCTGTCGGATAAGTAGCCAGCCGATGAGAAGATCACCGGTGGTCATCAGCAGGCGAGTGGTGTTCAACCCGACTCGGTAGATCTCTTTGGAGTCAGTTCGTGACGCCATTGCCCACTCCCCGAGCAGGCCGATCATTGCCTGCACATCCTCAAGTGCCTTGCCGAGCAATTCGCGCTCGGTGGCTAGCTGCCCCGCACCTTCATCACCCTTTACCGTTTCCGTGATCTGCGAGCCCAGATAGAAAATCGAATTGAATTGGTCGCGAACCATTTTGCGGAAGAAGAAGTCGAGTCCCTGAATGGCTGTGGTGCCTTCATAAAGGGTATCGATCTTTGCGTCGCGGAGGTATTGCTCAACTGGGTAGTCCTGCAGGTACCCGGACCCGCCGTAGGTTTGCAGCGACACCGCGAGCATTTCGTAGGAGCGTTCTGAGCCTACACCCTTGACGATTGGCAGGAGTAGATCATTCATTCGCAAGGCGGCGTCGAGGTCAACTCCCTCAACTCCGGCTTCGCCCATCTCCACCAGATCCTGCCAGTAGGCGGTGTAGGCGATTAGGGCGCGCATACCTTCGGCGTATGACTTCTGCAGCATCAGGGACCGACGAACATCTGGGTGATGAACAATCGTGACGCGCGGTGCGGACTTATCGGTCATCTGCGTGAGGTCAGCGCCCTGAACGCGCGTCTTTGCGTACTCAAGGGCATTTAAGTAGCCGGTTGACAGCGTCGCGATGGCCTTGGTTCCTACCATCATGCGCGCATACTCAATGACTTTGAACATCTGGGCGATACCGTCATGCACATCACCGATGAGCCAACCAATGGCGGGCTCGTTTTCACTGAACGTCAGTTCGCAGGTGGTGGAGACCTTGAGGCCCATCTTCTTTTCGACGTTGGTGGTGTACACACCATTGCGGGCGCCAAGCTCACCGGTTTGCAAATCAAAAAGGAATTTCGGTACGAGGAAAAGCGAGAGCCCCTTAGTGCCGGGCCCGGCGCCCTCGGGGCGAGCCAAGACCAGATGCATGATGTTCTCGACCATGTCGTGCTCAGCGGATGTGATGAATCGCTTGACACCCTCAATGCGCCAAGTGCCATCGCCATTGTCGAATGCCTTGGCCCGACCAGCACCGACATCAGAGCCGGCATCTGGCTCGGTCAGCACCATTGTCGAGCCCCAGCCCTTGTCGATGGTGAAAGTTGCGGCGCGCTTTTGATCGGTATTGCCAATGCTGTCGAGAATGCTGGCGAAACCTGGACCGGACATATATATGAACGCCGCGGGGTTTGAACCGAGCAGCATTTCGCTTGCGGCCCAACGTAGTGACGGCGGGGCTCCAGAGCCACCCAGGTGCTCGGGCAGATCAAGGCGCCACCACTGTGAATCCATTAGCAACCGAAATGCCTTCTTGAAACTTTCGGGCATGGTGACGGTTTTGGTACTCGGGTCATAAACCGGTGGATTGCGATCGGAATCGGCGAAGGAGTCGGCAAGTTCGCCAGTGGCGAGCCGCTCGACTTCGCGTAAGACATCATGTGCGGTGTCGGCATCGGTATCAGCGAATGGACCTTGGCCCAGGCGGTCACCGGCCCCGAAAACCTCAAAAAGGTTGAACTCCAAGTCTCGAAGGTTGCTCTTGTAATGGCCCATGGCCGACCTCCTCCTTTGCCGCCGTTATTTTTTCGGTTTATCGGGGTAGCCCAGGCGAGGTTACCCGCCAGTAACCCCATAATGCTACTGATCAGTAACTTTGGCAAGTGCGCCGCATTATCCCCGGCGGTGTCGCGGGCCCGGGTTATTCGCCACAATGGGGGGATGACCGGCTTCTGGATGGCCTCGGTGACCCCGATCGCCCCACCAAAGTCGGCCAATCCCACCCTGCGGTTCTTGCTTTATGCGGCGGCACTTACGGGCGGCTGGGCCGCCTTGTTGTGCCTGTTGGTCTATGGCATCGGGCGCTTGCTCGGGGTGCCATTTGAGGTGCAATCGGTTTTGGGTGGGGCCCTGCTGGTTCTGCCGTGGCTAGTGGTGTTGTTCTCTCCGCTACTTGCCGCGGTGGTCGGGGCACTGCTGTCAGCTTTGATGTTGGGGCGAAGAAACGCCCGTCGCGTTGTTTATTGGGGTGGCACCTTGATTGCCGTGCTCACTATCGCCTCGCCACTGATGCAACCCGCTGACGTAATATGGTCAACTCGTATTTGGTTATCAATCATGCACGTGATCACTTGGTTTCTCGTCGTGCCACAGCTGGCACGAATCGTCGGCGATTCAGAGCCGGGAGCAAGTGTTGAACGCGACGCATAGCGGCCGGGCGTTACCCGTTGCAATAGTTGTGGCGATGCGGCCGCGCCAGTGGCTGAAGAACGTGCTGGTTTTTGCCGCTCCGTTGGCAGCGGGCTCGCTTTTCGAACAAGCGGTGATCTTGCCAACTCTTGGGGCGTTCGTAGTGTTTTGCCTAATCTCAAGTTCGACTTACCTGATAAACGATATTCGAGATGTTGACTCAGATCGAAACCATCCGACGAAACGCAACCGTCCTATTGCTGCCGGTGACCTCAAAGCCAATATTGCCGCAGTCTTCTCGACCATTTTGGCTCTGGCAGCACTAGCACTGGCCTGGTGGATTAGGCCTGAGCTAGCTGGCGTAATTGCCATCTACTTCATTTTCACCCTGTCGTATTCACTCTTCCTCAAACATGAGCCGGTGATCGAGCTGGCACTAGTTGCCATGGGCTTTCTACTGCGCGCGATCGCTGGCGGTGTGGCGTCCAACCTCCCGATCTCGCAATGGTTCTTAATCGTTGCCGGGTTCGGCTCACTGTTCATGGCGGCAGGGAAAAGGTTTAGTGAACTTGACCGTGTCTTAAATAGATCTGGTGCCGGCGAGGCGGCGAAGCGGGTGAGCTTAGAAGGCTATTCACTTGGCTATTTGCGTTTCGTGTGGGGCGCCGCCGCCACAGTAACAATCGTTGCATACTGCCTGTGGGCATTTGAGGTTGGTCAGACGCCGTCCACCTTGCCGTGGGCGCAGTGGAGCGTGCTCCCGTTCGTCCTGGCGATTTTGCGCTACGGCGTTGCCATTGATCGTGGTCAGGCGGAAGCACCTGAGGATGCGGTTTTGCATGACAAAGCACTGCTTATGATCGGCGCCATCTGGCTTGTGACATTTGGCCTTGGCGCCTCGGGAGCGTGATGTCAACCCAATCACCGCTGCGCCTAGGTGAGGGCGAGCAACTGCTGACGGGGTGGGGGCGCACCTGCCCCTCATTGGCCAAAGTGGTGCCGGTAAGCACAGTTGAGCAGGTGCAACAGTGTATTAAGGAGTCCGGCCCGAGAGGGGTTTTGGCCCGTGGCTTGGGGCGCTCATATGGTGACGCTGCGCAAAGTGGTGGTGCTTGCGTCTTGGATCTAAAGGCAATATCGACAATCGCCCTGAATGCGAGCACGGGCAACGTACGGGTCGGCGCCGGTGCGAGCATCCACGACCTACTGCTGGCCACGGTGCCCGCCGGGTTCTTCGTCCCGGTGACCGCAGGGACGCGCCAAGTTAGCGTGGGTGGGGCGATTGCCGCCGATATTCACGGCAAGAACCACCATGTGGAAGGCAGTTTCGGCAACCATGTCAGCGAAATCCAACTAGTTGACGGGCGCGGTGAAGCACAGTCACTTACCCCGGATGACCCTGTTACGCGGGAGCGCTTTTGGGCCACCGTCGGCGGGATGGGCTTAACGGGAGTCATGACCGAGGCAACTTTCAAAATGCTCCCGATAACGAGTTCAATGATGAGCGTTGATACCGAGCGTTGCGCAGACCTTGATGACGTGATGTCGCGCATGATCGAGCGTGATTCGCAGTACCGCTACAGCGTTGCCTGGATCGACAGTGTCGCAGCAACCGGCCGGGGAGTATTGACCCGAGGCGACCATGCAACGGCCGACCAATTGCCGGCAGCCAAGCGCGCAACTGCACTGGACTACGGCCCTAAGGCATTGGCATCAGCCCCCGGGCTAATCCCCGGCGGCCTGCTAAACAAACTTACGATCCGGGCATTTAATGAGGCTTGGTTTCGCAAGGCGCCGAAGTTCGAGCAGGGTGCGCTGCAACCGATATCCGAGTTTTTCCACCCACTTGATTTCGTGCAAGATTGGAATCGCGTTTACGGTCCGGGTGGGTTCGTGCAATACCAATTCGTGGTGCCCGATGGCGCCGCTGAGATCATTGGCATCGCGCTGCGCAAGCTACAAAGTGTCGGTGCGCCGAGTTTTTTGACGGTGCTCAAGCGCTTCGGTGCTGCCAATCCAGCACCACTTTCATTCCCGCAGCCAGGCTGGACACTAGCCGCTGATGTGCCCGCGGGGATCCCAGGTCTGGCAACTGCGTTGGATGAACTAGATGAGTTAGTTGCGGCCGCTGGCGGCCGCCTCTACCTTGCCAAAGACTCAAGGCAATCCCCGGAAATGTTCGCGCGCACCTACCCGCTCCTGTCGAAGTGGAGGCAGACTCGTGATGAACTAGACCCCACAGGTGTTTTCACATCAGATCTAGCCAGGAGGTTGGCACTGTGAACGACGCACTAGGTAATCCGCAGTCAGTACTTGTACTTGGCGGCACCAGCGAGATTGCATTGGCAACAGTGCTGGCCTTACCGCGTAACCGCCTTCGGCGGGTAGTGCTCGCGGGGCGGCCGTCACCCGCGCGCGATGCAGCCGTCACGCGGCTATCCGGCGCCGGCATTGCCGGGGTATCCGCAATCGACTTTGAGGCACGAAGCACCAGCGAGCACGCAGCATTAGTCAACGACGTTTTTGATGTCGGAGATATTGACGTCGTGCTACTCGCCTTCGGGGTGCTTGGTAGCCAAGACGAAGGTGAGGCCAATCCAGATCTTGCGGTGGAGGTTGCCACCACCAACTACACCGGCGCGGTGAGCGTGGGCCTAAGAGTTGCAGTGCGATTGAAGGATCAAGGACACGGATCTCTTGTGGTCTTTTCAAGTGTTGCCGGTGATCGTGCCCGCCGATCCAACTTCATCTACGGCTCAACGAAGGCCGGCCTCGATGCTTTCGCCCAAGGCCTAGGTGACGCATTACATGGCTCAGGTGCCCACGTGCTTGTTGTCCGCCCGGGCATGGTGCGTACAAAGATGACAACCGGGCTGCCCGAAGCACCGATGACGACCGACCCAGATGTGGTCGCGAAGATTGTTGTTGCGGGATTACGTAGGGGCAAGAACACGGTTTACGCCCCCGGCCCGCTGCGCTTCGTCATGACCGCCCTCAAGACGTTGCCGCGCCCGGTGTTCAGGCGCCTATCGCAGTAAGCCTCAAACTTGATTCACGTGGAAGAGCATGTGCGTGCGCCCACAAACTCCGAGCCGGGATCGAGGGACCGGCTCATGCTGAGCGGGTGACGGGAATCGAACCCGCATATCTAGCTTGGGAAGCTAGCGCTCTACCACTGAGCTACACCCGCGAAGGCCCATAGCGTACCCGCCCGGTTGGCGCTGGTCCAAGCCACTAAGAAGTCGCTGCGACGGCCCGGGAGATAAGCACCGTAAGCATCAAGATGGCGAGTAGCGCCTGCATAGACATGATGAGCTTGGCGGGGTGTGAAATCACCGCCTCAGACGGCGGTCCGTAGGTCGAGTTGACGTTGAGTGAGATGAATAGGTAGTCGAACAGGTTTGACGTGGGCGGGGGTTGGCCGTCACGAGCGGGCCAGACGAAGGCGCCGCCAGGGGTGGAAAGGTCAAGGAGTACATACACGAACATGAACACGGTGACGCTCATGGAGTAGACCGCGGCTATTGGGAAAAGGGCCCGAGGCTATGGCTTCAGCAGGGCGACGATAATTCCGATGAACGTAAGGATGAACAAAATTGTGCTCGCGGTCTCCAAGGTGCGAACAACGTCGGCCGTTGATCCGGTTACTGCTCAGCTCATCTGTAGGCGGCGGGACAGCAAGGTGTCCATCACCCAAATAGTCAAGGTGCCGGCGATGACCGAGTAGCGGCCATGGCCGTGGGTGAGTCGTTCGCGCAGGCGATCCGCTGGCCCAAGCGCGGGTGTATCCTCGACCGGATTGATAGTGGATTCACTGAGGGCATTGGGGTAGAAATGGGAGAGTCACTGTCGCCGGTTGAGGTGGCACACGAGGCCCACCGGCACCAAAAGCACGCCAATGCGCATGGGCAGCCGGCCGGGCACTGGCGCATTGTGCAGATTGCTGAGGCGGTCTTGTTGGCCGCCGTAACAGTGATGGCGGCAT
>JAQCEO010000049.1 GCA_027729805.1 Actinomycetota bacterium | reverse complement strand
CAGCCGAGGACCAGGTGGTGCGCATTGCCGCCGCATCAGACCTCATGCTCGTGCTGCCCGAAATCCAAGAACTGGTTCGCGATCAGTACCCAGACATCGACATGCGCATCACTTACGGATCCTCTGGTCAGTTCCTCCAGCAGATATCCAATGGCGCGCCATTTGACGTGTACCTCTCCGCCGACGTGGCGTACCCGCGCAACCTCATCGAACGCGGGCTGGCTCGCGAGGAGGATTTGTTCGTCTATGCCCTAGGTCGACTCGCGGTGTGGACAACGCGCGACGACCTCGCCCAGGGGCCAACAGGGCCTCTCGAAGTCCAGGACCTCGCCCAGCCGGGGATCAACAAGATTGCCATTGCGAATCCTCGCCACGCCCCGTATGGGAAAGCCGCGATCTCTGCTCTCAAGAAGGCCGGCGTGCTCGACGATGTCGAGCCAAAACTCGTACTCGGCGAAAATGTCGCCCAAGCAGCGGAGTTTGTCGCCGCCGGGTCAGCTGATGTAGGCATCGTCGCGCTCTCACTCCTCGTCCGCGGAGAACTCGCCAAAATAGGTTCGTGGTCGATGGTTCCCATCGATGCCCACGAGCGAATTGAGCAGGGTGGCGTAGTGCTCACGAACGCGGTTGACCGCGATGCGGCGCGCAGTATCACAAAGACGATGCAGAGCGAGGCCGGCCGGGAGATCCTGCGCTCGTACGGCTTCTACTTGGAGGGCTGATGGATAGCGAAGCACTATGGCTCACAGCTCGCCTAGCACTGCTCACTACCGTTATCCTGTTCGTGATCGCAGTGCCACTGGCAGCATGGCTCGCCTTTTCAACTAAGCGCTGGACACCAGCCATCGAGGCGGTGGTCGCCTTGCCCCTCGTGTTGCCCCCAACCGTACTGGGCTACTACCTGCTCGTTGCTCTGGGAAACCAGTCTCCGGTTGGTCGGCTGTGGCAGGACTGGACGGGGAGCACCCTCGCTTTCACGTTCACGGGACTGCTGATCGCATCCGTTCTCTACAGCCTGCCCTTCGCGGTGCAGCCCATGCTGTCAGCCTTCAGCGGCGTGGACAGATCCCTGATCGAGGCATCCTCGGTGCTGGGGCGGTCTTGGATCGTGACGGTCGTGCGCGTGGTGATGCCCCTGTCCACCGCAGGCCTGGCCACCGCGATAGTGCTGACCTTCGCCCACACCGTGGGCGAATTCGGGGTGGTCTTGATGGTCGGTGGCAACATTTCCGGCGAGACGAGAACCCTATCGATTGACGTATATGACTCAGTTCAGGCCTTCGACTACTCAGCAGCAGGACGTACCAGCCTGTTCCTGCTGGCCTTTTCCTTCGTGGTGCTTCTGGCAACATACATAATCCGGCGGCGACGCATCAACTGGGTGCACGCATGAGTTCATTGACTTGCGTGCATGCCGCAATCCGTCGACACATCGTCGACGTGGACCTTGAGATCAATGCGGCGAACGCCCTTGTCACTGTGCTGTTCGGCCCATCGGGATCGGGCAAGACCACCATCTTGCGTGCGGTGGCCGGACTTGATCCCTTGGACGGCGGACGCATCTCCTGTGACGGGGTTACGTGGAACGATGAGCAGCGCATCGTGGTGCCAGCTCGCCAACGCGAAATCGGATATCTCTTTCAAGACCACGCACTCTTCCCGCATCTGGACGTGCGGGGCAATGTCGCCTACGGATTGAACCGGGGCCAGCGGGCCGACCGCACCGCGCGGATCCGGAGCACACTCGCCGCCGCCGGGGCCGGGCACCTGGAAAATCGACATGTCCGCGAGTTGTCCGGCGGCGAGGCCCAACGCGTGGCTCTCGCCAGATCGATCGCCCCCCAGCCACGTCTCCTGCTGCTCGATGAACCGTTCTCCGCACTCGACACCCCCACGCGCGCCCGGCTCCGCGCGGATGTGCGCTCGCTGCTCATCAACACCGGCACTCCGGCGCTCGTCGTGACCCACGATCGGTCCGAAGCGTTGGCCCTCGCGGACCGCATCTGCGTGATCGTCGAAGGCAGGGTCCGACAAGTCGGTGCCCCCGAGGAGGTCTTTGATCGGCCCGGTGATCCGCAGGTGGCCGCGGTGGTCGGGGTGGAGACCGCAGTCTCCGGAGTGGTCGCGGCCAATCGAGATGGCGTCACCGACGTGGTAGTCCACGGTGTTTCCCTAGTCGCAGCGCGGGTACCGGACGTGCACAGCGCTATCGGTGACGAGGTGCTGATCTGCATCCGCGCAGAGGACGTCTCGCTGAGCGTGGGCGCAGAAGATGCGATCTCCAGCCAGCGCAATCGCCTCCCAGCCCACGTCTCGCGCATCACCCGTGAAGGACCACTCGTACGAGTCGACCTCGACGCTGGCTTCGGCCTCTCCTCTTACATCACCCGTCCTGCCCTCGAGGATCTTGGCCTGGCCGTCGGGAGCCCAGTCACCGCTTCCTTCAAAGGTCAGTCCGTGCACCTGATACCACGGGCACCGGCTCTGCAGTCGTAGTTGCATCCTCGCTCGCTAGACCGACACCAAGAGTCACAGCACCCCTGCAAACACTAGATTGCGGGGGTGGCCAAGCCCCTTGCCGAACTTGTGCACCCAACCTGGGCGCAAGTACTTGCCGGTGAATCCGAGACCATCACCGCCACGGGAGCATTCTTGCGTGCCGAGAGTGCCGCAGGGCGCCCATGGCTGCCGGCTGGAGATCACATCCTGCGCGCATTCACCCAGCCACTGCCCGACGTCCGGGTGCTGATTGTCGGGCAAGACCCCTACCCGACCCCCGGGCACGCGATCGGACTCTCGTTCGCGGTCGCACCCGATGTCCGGCCACTGCCACGTAGTTTGCAAAACATCTTCAAAGAACTAACTACTGACTTAAACCTCCCGGCGCCGATCAACGGCGACCTATCGGCGTGGACTACCCAAGGAGTGCTACTACTCAATCGAGTGCTTACCGTGCAGGCCGGAGTCTCCGGTAGCCACCGGGGCATCGGCTGGGAGCAGGTAACCAACACCGCAATACAAGCCCTAGTTGATCGCGTCGATCAACCACTTGTCGCGATTTTATGGGGAAAGGATGCGGGGGCCCTTATCCCCGCGCTGGTTGATGTACCGATCATCGCAAGTGCGCATCCGAGTCCGCTGTCGGCTGATCGCGGGTTTTTCGGATCAAAACCATTTAGTCGTACCAACGAATTTCTTAATGAACTCGGTGCCGATCCGATCAACTGGTCACTTACCTAACACCCGAAATGCTCCGCACTTCACTGGGCGCGCGCCTTAAGCAGGATCAGCCGGTTGCGCAGCAACCCTCGTCATTACGTCCTTGTGCACGAAGTACTCCGCCACAAAAGACATGAACGGCACTGTTCCGGCGACCAAGATTCCGAGTGTGCGCAAGATGCTGTAACGCATGCGGAAAGCCAGATCCACACCAACGATTAGGTAGATGAAGTACAGCCACCCGTGGGCGGTCCAGAGCAACCGGTAGAGCCCGGGCTTCACATCGGTATTAGCATAGTTCATGAACCCGTAGCCGATAATGAGCCAGATGGTCAAAGCGCCAAGGACAACTCCGGTAGCCCAAGCCATGATGCGGTAACGAAGTGCCGCGCCTTTGATTTTGTTCATGGCTACAGGCTAACGTGACCGAAGTTCATGGGCGAGCGGCGGATCCGCACCCGCCCGCTGGCAGGTGATTCCTGCAACCTTGATACCAAAAGTTGCCGCCTCGACCACGGCCGATAGGTCCGCAAGGTCACGGCGGCCCAGCCCGCGACCCAACCAGCGTGCCAAGAACCCGCCACTGAATGAGTCACCGGCACCCACGGTGTCAACGACATCCACCTTCGGCACCTCGAGCACTACGGTCTCACTCGCCGTCACCACTTGGACTGTGTTGGCTCCATCGGTGAACAAGACCAGCGCCCCGCTTTCACGCTGTAGTTCCCGAGCCGCGGCTTGCGCCTCCAAATCCGGCATCATGAAAGCCAGATCATCGCCACTTACTTTCACGATATCCGCGCGGGCGAGAACCGCATCTAGTGTGCGCGTGAATACCACCGATGAAGCCATGACACTCGGCCGGCAGTTAGGGTCAATCATCACCAGGCGATCTGCCGGTGAAGATTCAACAACGGCTCGGGTGGCATCGGCCAGTGGCTGGAGCACCAGGCCAAGGGTGCCCGCGTGCACGGCTCGGCAATCTGGCCCAACGGCGGCTAGGGCAGCAGCAGGGGTGACGGCCGTGGCCGAGGTGTTATCCATGAGGAAACGATAAGTTGCAGCACCGTGCTGATCGAGTTCAGCGATGGCCAACGTGGTTGGTTCAGGCACCTGAGTACCAAGTGCGTAGTGCACGCCGTCCTCCGCAAGCAGGCGCATCATCCGATTGCCGAAGGCGTCGGTTGAGATCCCACCCAAGAAGGTTGCCGGAACCTCGAGGCGCGCGATCGTTCGAGCGGTATTCAACGGTGCACCGCCAACTACGGAGGCAAGTACCGTGCCCTTCGCATCGACAATGATGTCGATCAGGGCTTCGCCGATGACATAAATCATGATGGCGTCACCGTAGTTGGAATTTGGTCATCCTCCGCACCAATCTCCTGCGCATCGCGCCATAACCAGCGGCCGTAGACCACGATTGCGAAGGCTGCGAAGATCAACCATTGGATGGCGTAGAAGAAGTTCTGGATCGGAAAAGCGACATTGTCGGTTACCACGGTTGGCGGCACCGGGGTTGGGGCCGGGGTTAATGTGGGCTGCTGGGTTGCCAAGGTTACATACCCGGGCCTCGTCTTTGGGCCCCACAGCTTGCGCAACTCAACACTGGAGATCGCGACCACCGTGCCCGGCGCTGGCTTCGCCTCAAGATAAAAACCTTCATCGGGTTGCACCACACCTGCCACCACCACGCGGGCGTCCGGGGCGATTGCGCCCGGCGCGCTAACCTCCGGGAGCCACCCGCGTAGCACGGCAATTAGCGAACCATCAGTTAGTCGAAGCGGGGTCACCACCCAGACTCCGGGTTGCTCATTAAATGACCGGTGCAACACCATCACCTGACCGGTGGCCTCGTAATTGCCTTCGGCGAAGACCGGTTGGCCGATCAACTCATTGGCCAAGGTGCCATCTGGTTCCGACACTTCTTCAACGGGGCGCGGTGCGGACTGCGCCGCCTGCTCAGCTTGGATGATGTCTTGGGTGCGCTCCCACTGCCAACGCCCTAACACCACCGCGCCAATGATAAAAATTAGTGCGAGTCCGGCGAACCCAAGCCACCGCGGCGTGACGGCCGTGCGAAGCACCGCCCTAGGAGTTGGGCGGTTGCTCATCTGCACCTCGTTCGACAGCCTCTTTCGTCAATTCGCGATCCGCCGCCTGGTCTTCGTCATCGCGGCCCATCGGCAGATCCGGGTTGATGCGCTTCATCTGCCGCTTGAGTGAAAACCAAAGAAGTGCCAAAGCTACCCCGAGGGCGAGGACGAATAGCCCGGCGATGGGCCCAGCACCGTCGATGAGCTTGCCGAGTTCGTTGGTCGGATCTGGATCCATTACCTGCCCCTTAGTCCGGCGAATAAATCATTTTCAGGTATGTCGACAGCAACTGTCGAGCGCGCCAACTGGAAATCCTCGGTCGGCCAGACATCTTTTTGCAGGTCCATCGGCACCGCGAACCACCGCCCTCGAGGGTCGATCTGCGTGCGATGCGCCAACAGCGCTCGATCGCGCACCTCAAACCAGGCAGCGGCATCGACCCGGGTGGTAATGCGGTCGGCGTCTTCGGGACGATCCTTCCAATCCTTCAGCCAGTCGTCATAGGGTGATTCCAGATCCGCGTCGGTCATAGCCAAATGTAATGCGAGTACTCGCTGCTTGCTGAATTGCTGGTTGTAGTAAACCTTTGACACCTGCCACGGAGCACCGCCCAAACCCGGGTACTGGTTCGGGTCCGCGGCCGCGTCAACAGCGGCCATGGTGACCTCGTGGGTGCGGAGGTGATCTGGATGCGGATAGCCACCCTTTTCGTCATAGGTGGTCACTACCAGTGGCTGGAACTCCCGAATGAGTACAACTAGTGGTTCGGTGACGACTTCGAGCGACAGATCCGCGAAGCAGCCCGGTGGCAGCGGTGGTGGGGGGTCGCCGCTGGGAAACCCAGAATCGGGGAAACCCAGCCAAACTTGACGAACCCCCAAAATCTCCGCGGCCCGCGCCATCTCCTGGCGCCGCACCTGGGTTAGGCCAAGCTCGGCCACCTCGGCCTTCGCCTCGTCATTTAGGACGTCGCCGAGCTCCCCGCCGGTGCAGGTAACCACCATGATTTCGGCGCCCTCAGCCACATACTTGGCGGTGACGGCAGCGCCCTTGCTCGATTCATCATCGGGGTGAGCATGGACCGCCATGAGGCGCAGGGCTCGGTGCACAAGCATTAGTGTGGCAGTCGTGCCTTCGCCATTTCGCCGGGACCAACTCTCCCCGCAGATGATCGCCCGATACGGGCTAGATCGCCGGCCCTGGGGCACCATTATCGGGGCGATTATTTTGATCATCGGCTTCGCACTCGCCCTCATTTTCGTCACTATGGGGCTAACTCGCGACACCCTTACGGCCACTTTGGTCACCTGGGATGACGCCGCGCCTGACCATGTTTCAGTGACATTCGATGTGCAACGCCAAGGAGCGGACACCATCACCTGCGTTATTCGCGCCCAAGACAAGTCCCGGGCCGATGTCGGCTATGCCGATATCACCATTGCACCCGGAGCGGCCACCTTGCTCATTGACTACGAGCTTCGCATTTTGGCTCCGGCCTACGTGGTGGAGTTACTCGGATGCAGCGTTGGGTTGGCCGCCAATGTGCAGCAACCGCAATTTCCGCCCGGAGTGGTACCACCAGACCAGCCCTGGGTCCCCTAATAGGTAACGATTCGCGGGCACGGTTACCCCTTTTGCGGGTAGACCGTTACCCTCATCTCCCATGAGCGAAGTCACCTGGTTCACCCAAGAGGCATATGACCGACTCCAGGGCGAACTCGCCGAACGAGAAGGCACCGGGCGCGCCGAGATCACCAAGCGCATTGAGCTCGCGCGTGAAGAAGGTGACTTAAAGGAGAATGGCGGCTACCACGCCGCCAAAGAGGAACAGGGCAAGAGTGAGGCCCGTATTCGGCAATTGCGGCAACTCCTTGAGGGTGCGCAAATCGGGGCACCCGATGCCGAATCGGATGAAGTTGCTCAGGGCAAGGTAGTAACCGTGCGCTTCCCATCCGACGGCGAAGTCGAAACCTTCCTACTGGGCTCCCGCGAGGAATCAGCCCATACGTCAATCGAGGTTTATTCGCCGACTTCGCCACTTGGCTCAGCGGTACTGGGTAGGCGCGTTGGTGAAAGTGCGATCTACCAACTTGCCAACGGCAAGGAGATGTCGGTCGAAATCGTCAAGGTCGAACCCTATATTCGCTAGCCGGCGGTATTCGCTAGCCGGCGGTATTCGCTAGCCGGCGGTATTCGCTAGCGGGCGGTCGCATTGCGGTACTTGCGTACCGCAAGTGGAGCGAAGATGGCAATGAGTACCGCACACGAAATCAATGTGTAAAGCGCGGCATGGTCAAGGGACCAGTACTGGGGTTGGGTCCCGGTCGGATTCCCGAATAGCTCACGGGTCGCCAAAACCAGGGTGGATATCGGGTTATATGCGGCAATCGGCTGTAGCCAATCCGGCATAGATGAGATCGGCACGAACGCGTTCGACAAGAAAGTAAGCGGGAACAGCCACGCGAGGCCGGCGGTGTTCGCAGTCTCCGGATTTGGCACACTCAGGCCGATCCAAGCTCCCACCCAAGCAACTGTGTAGGCGAAGAAAAGCAGTAACGCGTATGCCAATATCGCGCTCACTATGCCGTTATTTATCCGCCAGCCGACTAGTAAGCCGGTGATGCTCAGTACCGTCAGCACGAGAATCTGGCGAACGGCATCGGCGAACGTGCGGCCCAGCAGCACCGCCGATGGTGACATCGGCAGGGCCCGAAAACGGTCGATGATGCCGCGGCTCATGTCCTCGGCGAGCCCAACGGTGCTGGCCGCCGCCGCGAAAGCAACCGTCTGGCCGAAAATACCTGGCATCAGGTACTGCCGATAGGCATTTGCCGCATCGGCTGAACTGGCACCATCACCGGGGATAGGGATAGCACCACCAAATACATACGCGAAGAGCAGGACGAAGATAACCGGCTGGACCAGTGAGAAGAAAAGTAGTTCAGGTACCCGCAATGTCTGAATGAGATTTCGGCGCGCCACAACAAACCCATCGTGCAAGGCCCAGCCGTAAATTGGTCGGCGTAAAGCCACCGGGCGACCTACCGTAATTGCGCTCATCGCCTACGTGCTCCCCTTCGACGGGTTGGTTCCGGGCGTTGGGCTTCGTCTTCGGCAAGATGGCCGGTCAGCGACATGAATACATCGTCGAGGGTCGGCCTGCGCAACATGATGTCGGTGATTTCAATTTGCTCCAGATCAAGCGCGCGTATCGCGCCGACTAACACCACGGAGCCGCCGCTAACAGGTGCGGAGACTTTCTTGCCCTCGATGATCGGCTGCCCCGAGACCACTGATCCTAATGCCAGAGCTGCGCGCTCGGCCGCAGCGCCGTCACGGAGAGTCACCTCGATTCGATCACCGCCAATTTGATCCTTGAGTTGCTCCGCGGTGCCGTGCGCAATCACATGTCCGTGGTCAATCACGACTATGTCCTGGGCCAACTGATCGGCCTCTTCTAAGTACTGGGTTGTCAACAAGACCGTGGTGCCGTCGGCGACAAGATCGTTTATGACCTGCCACATCCCCAACCGGGAGCGCGGGTCGAGCCCGGTGGTCGGCTCATCGAGGAACAAGATCTCCGGTCGAGCAATTAGGCTCGCCGCAAGGTCAAGGCGACGACGCATTCCACCGGAGTAGGTCCGAGCCGGGCGGTCAGCGGCATCTTCAAGGTCAAATGAAGTGAGTAACTCCGCGGACCTAGCTTTTACATAGGCCGGGGTCAGGTGAAATAGGTCACCAAACATGCGCAGGTTTTCGCGGCCGGTTAGGTACTCGTCAACGGCCGCATACTGACCAGTCAACCCGATCATGCGCCGCACCTGATTAGCCTGCTTGACCACATCGAACCCGGCTACTTCAGCATGGCCCGCAGTTGGCTTCAAAAGGGTGCTCAAAATCCGCACCATTGTGGTCTTGCCCGCTCCGTTGGGCCCTAAGAGTCCAACCACCTGGCCCTTTTCGACGACCAGGTCCATGCCGTCGAGGGCTTTGACTTCACCGAAGGTGCGGCTGATGCCCTCGGCTCGGACCGCCGGTTGATCAGACATGCTCAGCAGCCTACTGGTCGAGAATTTCGTAGCCGGCTTCGATAAGTTTGCCAAGTAGTTCACCGCGCTGCTCCGGGCCGCGGGTTTCAACCTGCACCACGATATCTACTTCATCAACCGACAATCCGGGGTCGAATCTATTGTGCTCAATTTCGACGACATTGGCATTGGATTTGCGGACGGTCTCTAGTAACTGAGCGAGTGACCCCGGCCGATCAAGTACGCGCACTCGAACCGTCAAAAAGCGGCCGGCGGCGGCCATCCCGAATCTGATGATGCGCATCAGGAGGAGCGAATCAACATTGCCCCCACTAACGACCACCGCGATTGGTGGCTCAAAATCCGCCGGCTGCGCCAAGACGGCCGCGGTTGCCGCGGCACCAGCCGGCTCCACGAGTAATTTGGCTCGTTCCAGCAGCATCAGTACGGCACGTGCAATTTCACTCTCGGATACGGTCACGATATCGTCAACCAGATCAGCAACTATCGCAAATGGCACCGCGCCAGGCCGGCCAACCGCGATGCCATCAGCCATGGTGTTCATGGTCGTGAGTGCGATCGGGGTACCAGCTTTTAGTGAAGCTGGATATGCCGCGCCCTGTTCGGCTTGTACACCCACCACTCGAATATCAGGCCTAGTTGATTTGATCGCCAACGCCACACCAGCCAGCAGGCCGCCGCCGCCCGTGCACACCACAACAGTCTTAACGTCGGGCATCTTCGCGATGATCTCTAGGCCTAAGGTCCCCTGGCCTGCCACCACGTCAAAGTGGTCGAATGGGTGAATTAGTACCGCACCGGTGCGCCCGCTGAATTCCTGCGCTGCCTCAAGTGCCGTATCAATAGTCGGGCCCGCGAAATACACGTCAGCGCCATAACCCTTGGTGGCTTCAACTTTTGGGAGGGTGGCTCCGTCCGGCATGAAGACCGTAACTTTGACTCCGAGCAGTTGGCCGGCAACGGCTACCCCCTGGGCGTGGTTGCCGGCGCTTGCCGCCACGACGCCGAGCGCCCGTTCGGATTCGGATAACTGGGAGATCTGGTTATACGCACCACGGATCTTGAAAGATCCGGCGCGCTGAAGGTTTTCGGTAACGAGCATGACGGGTCCACCGACTAAATCCGCGAGCCACCTAGCACCTGCTAAGGGCAAATCGCGAATAACGCCTTCAAGGCGCACTGCCGCTTGCTCCACGTCGGCCAAAGTGGGTCGCATCACATCGGTCATGGAGTTGATCCTTCCACTGCCGGTTTACCCGGCAGTGACCGCTGGGCAGCCAAGCGCGCGTTTGAGGCCGCGTGTCGGCCCGCCGGCCCAGCCGACCCGTTATCGGTGCGCACCGCACCCGAGTAGCCGCCCCAGGCGCCGCGGGCGGAGGTATTGGCGCAATGGAAGTCACTTATTTCGGTGGCTTTCGCCCGCAGTACTAACTCACCCGCCCTGCGACCGGCCCGACCCTTGCCATGCTCGGCAACTACTTGATCACGCGCCTGCTCACTAGCCGCCGTCAACCGCTCTTTTATTCGCTCGACATAGGAACGATAAAAACTCACCCTGGCAGTGTGCGCGGTATGCGGCTTAGTCGAACGTGACCAACGGCCACCGGATTTCCGCTGGGCCACATAGGACTCGGTATGCCAAGTCCCAAGGGTGAGCCAAGCCTGCGCCGTGAAAGTCATCTGCACGGCCAAAGACGCAAAGAGCGCCTCAATGGCATCGAGGTCCCCCGGCATTCCGTATGCCATGACATAAGTCGAGTTGCTAGCAATATCAACGTGCGCTTCATTCGCGTGCGCGACAACAATGAACAGCGAGATCAGATGTTGATTTGCCCGCCTGCCTTTTTCCCCAATAGTGATCGTGCGAATCTCCGGGCTTTGACGCATTTCTATCTTTGCAGTGTGCGCTCTAGCAAATGCCAGATCAACACTCGCAGCTGTTGCCAACGCCTGGGCTTTCATCAAATACGCATCAGCTTCCGCTGCATTGTCGGTGCGCTCGGCTTTCGCAAGTAGCGCACTGATACGTTCAATTGACATATGCGTCCACAATGACTCCGACACCTTGATAGGCGCCTTGCAATACGAGCGCCGACTCGGGGCCGAGGACACCACTGACCAGCCAGCACATGGTGGTGGTGAACCTACCACCGTGATAAGCCTGCGCACTGGCCGCCGGATCCGCGGAGACAAAAAGTAGGTGGTGGGTCAACTCATGCAACAGAACCGCTTCGCAACAGGCCCAACCCGGCACGCCAGCGCTACCAGAAAGTGGCACCGCGATGGTCTTACTCTCGCACTCGTAGTGGGCTTTAGTGTGCCCGGCTCGGGCCCGCACGAGCACCATGCCAGCGCCCGGGAAACTCGCGGTGATGCGCTCAGCGGCTAGCACGCCATCGCAAAAGTGTTGCATTGACTCGACGGTTTCAAAATACTCCTGCTTCGGCAAAGTCAGCCGGGAGCCGAAAAAATCGATTACCCCGCCGCGATCTAGTGCCGCTGACCATTGATTCTCTGCCGCATAAACCAATCCGCGTGTGGTATCACGCTCGGTCATTGGTGCGTCCTGTCAAGACCGCGGGCAAGTTGGCCGCTCGGCCGGCCCAGGCCGACTAATTGCACCCGTGGCGATGCCCGCGAAAAGCGCTGCACCAACCGCACTAGGTTCATAAGCTTCATAGGCGCCGTAGTCAGCAGTGCCAGCACCTCGGTGGCGGTCAACGCTAGTTCGACTGGGCCGACGTCCGACTCTGCGCTGAGAAGGCACCACGGGGTTGGCAGCCCCGCTTCGGCCAGCTGCTGACATGTCAGATCAAAGGCCACCTCATTGATCCTGCTAGGACCCTTGTCCAAGCCCACGAGCAACCGCCGCGACACCGGTGCTCCCTTCGGGCCGAACCAACAGGTCGACTATCCCTAAGTCCCTGAGGATAGGCTCAAACTATGACAAATCGTGAGTTTCGGCTGCGTCGGCTTTTTAATCCAAAGTCCGGGCGCTATTTGGACATTGCCGTTGACCACGGATTCTTCGGTGAAAGCAACTTTTTGACCGGTCTTGAGGAACTAGCCGGCGCGGTCCAGACCCTGGGCGGGCGCCACCGCCCAGCTTTGGTCCTGCGCGATATCGCCAATGTGTATGGCACTGCATTGCCGGCACGCACGGCCATCACACTGTGAGTAACCGCCTCCCCGGTGCCGGCGGCCGCACCCCACTACTTAGAGGCCTGCCGCGCGAGGTTGCCGTCCTATCTGCGGTCGCTTTTTGTGTTGCCCTCGGATTTGGGATCTTGCTTCCGGCCTTACCGGTTTTCGCTCGTACTTTTGGTGTCTCCGCATTTGAGGCTAGTGCGGTGATTTCGGTATTTGCGCTCGCAAGGTTCGTGACGGCGCCCATTGCCGGCACCTTGGTAGATCGCTTGGGCGAGCGGCTCGTGCTGGGCACCGGACTTTTCATCGTTGCGGGTTCGAGTTTAGCCGCCGGATTCTCGCAGAATTATTTGCAATTAATTGTGCTCCGCGGCGTCGGCGGACTCGGGTCATCTATGTTCACTGTCTCTGCCTTAGCTTTGCTGTTAAGAGTTGTTGACAACGCGCAGCGTGGCCGGGCATCAAGTGCCTACCAAGGTGGCTTCCTGCTCGGGGGAGTTGCCGGCCCCGCGGTTGGTGGATTAGTGGTTGCTTGGTCGATTCGAGCACCGTTCTTTGTTTATGCCGCGACGCTAATCGCGGCCGGTCTCGTCGCACTTATTTTCTTGTCGAGGTCGCGGCTCCATGAAGTCGAAGAAGTCGTCGCACACGGTGAGGCCGGAAAACTTGAAACTCTGCGCGTCGCCTTGCGCGATGGCGCTTACCGCGCGGTACTCGCGGTTAATCTGATCACCGGATTCTTGTTACTTGGCCTTCGCTCCTCGGTGGTGCCCCTTTTTGTCACCGAGGGAATGCAAAAAAGTGCCTCACTCACCGGCATTGGCTTCCTAGTTGCTGCTGGTTTGCAAGCCGTGCTGCTGCTACCGGCCGGTCGGGTTTCTGACACCACCGGACGCCGTAAGGCGCTGCTCTACGGCACCATCGGTACCGCCATCGGCATGGTGGCACTGACCGCGACAGATATAGCGGTCAATGGCTGGGGCACTGCGGCGGTCGCCGGCACAGCCCTTTTCTTGCTCGCGATGGCAATTCAGGGCGCGGCTTCGGCCTACTTGGGGTCCGCGCCAGCCGCCGTGGTCGGAGACATTGTGGGCGGCGGGCGCGGTGGCATTGTCGTTGCCACCTTCCAGATGATGTCCGATGTCGGCATCATCATCGGCCCACTGGTAGCCGGCCTACTCGTTGACCTCTTTGGCTTCGACTGGGCCTTTGCCGCAGCGACCGGCCTGAGCCTGGTCGCCGTAATCTTCGTCTGGCTCATGCCCGAAACTTTAAAACGGCCACCAAGTGTCGTGGGGTAGTTGACACCCGCAGAACTAGAGGGCTTGCTCCAAGTCTGCTAGCAAGTCCGCAATTGATTCGATCCCGACCGACAGTCTGATCAGATCAGCAGGTACTTCGAGCGGGGTGCCCGCAACCGATGCGTGGGTCATGCGTCCCGGGTGCTCAATTAGGGACTCAACGCCACCCAACGACTCCCCTAGGGTGAAGACTTTGGTTCTCGCACACACCGCAAGTGCGGGAGCCTCGCCACCGGCAACCCGGAACGAGACCATGCCACCGAAGTCACGCATCTGCCGAACCGCGACATCGTGGCCCGGATGGTTTGGCAACCCCGGCCACATCACATCTAGTACTTTCGGATGCGAGGTGAGGAGTTCGACCACCGCGCGCGCATTTGCACAGTGTCTATCCATTCGAACGCCAAGGGTCTTGATGCCGCGTAAGACCAGCCAACTATCAAATGGGCCCGGCACCGCGCCCATCGCATTTTGGTGGTAGCGAAGCTTTTCGTTTAACTCTGGGTCGGTGGCTACCAGTCCACCGCCGATAACATCGCTATGACCGCCGAGATACTTCGTGGTGCTGTGCACCACGATATCGGCACCAAGTAACAGCGGCTGCTGCAGATACGGTGACGCAAAAGTG
>JAQCEO010000048.1 GCA_027729805.1 Actinomycetota bacterium | reverse complement strand
GGCGCGCTTGATAAGCCGAGCGTCGTTGGCATCCAAGGTGGTGGGTGCCGGTGGCACTTCGACCCCATACTCCTGAAGTTTGGCAATCCAATGCGCCGCATGGTCATCTTCGGCGTCGGCTAATTCGATGAGCGCCTCGCGGCGATCACCGGTAACTGTTTCGGCCAAGGCGCGATACAACAGGGCTGCTTTGCGCTCGGCATCTAGATAAGCCAAGAAACGTTTCGGATCGTTTGTCATCCCGAACCTTCCGTGTTGCCCGCATCAGCCGCAGCCGGATCGCGCAGCTGATACCGGTCGATTGCCTCGATTACCCGCGCCGGGTCGACCTCACCGCGCTTGGCGAGCATGGCCAATGTCTGCGTCGTGATCGACTCAGCATCAACCAAGAAATGCCGGCGCAGTGCCCCGCGGGTATCTGACATGCCCCAGCCGTCGGTACCTAGGGAAATGAAGTCGGTGGGCACCCAGTCGCTGATTTGATCTTGAACAGCGCGCATCCAGTCCGAGACCGCGATCACCGGGCCGGGCCGCCCACTCAGACACTTGGTTACGTACGCCTGCTGCGGCTCATCGTCAGGTTGCAACAGGTTGTGCCTGTCGACCGCAAGGCCATCGCGCCGCAGTTCATTCCAAGAGGTCACCGACCAAACATCGGCCTGCACCCCCCAGTGATCGCGGAGCAACTCCTGGGCCGTTAAGGCCCAGTTAACCCCAACCCCGCTGGCAAGTAACTGCGCGTGTGGACCGGCACCGGTGGTCGCACTGACTAGGTGCATACCGCGCAAAATGCCTTCGACGTCGACGCCCTCGGGCTCAGCTGGTTGTCGATAAGGCTCATTGTAAATAGTCAGGTAGTAATAGATGTTCTCTGGATCTGGGCCGAACATTTTGCGCAGACCATCCTTGAAGATATGCCCGATTTCGTATCCGAATGCCGGATCGTAGGCAACAACTCCCGGATTGGTACTCGCCAGGAGTAACGAGTGTCCATCTTCATGTTGCAGGCCCTCGCCATTAAGGGTGGTGCGGCCGGCAGTTGCGCCAAGGACAAAGCCCCGCGCCATTTGATCCATTGCTGCCCAAAATGCATCACCGGTTCGCTGGAAACCAAACATGGAGTAGAAGATGTAAATCGGAATCATCGGTTCGTTTTGCGTTGAGTAGGAAGTGCCAACTGCCGTGAAGGAGGCTACGGAGCCAGCTTCGTTGATGCCCTCATGCAAGATCTGCCCCGAGGTTGACTCCTTATAGGAGAGCATCAACTCGCGGTCAACCGAAATGTACTGCTGCCCGTGCGGTGAATAAATCTTTGCCGTCGCAAAGAGTGAGTCCATTCCAAAAGTGCGGGCTTCGTCAGGGATGATCGGCACCAATCGGTGTCCGATGTTTGCATCCTTCAGCAGGTCCTTGACCAAGCGCACGAAAGCCATAGTGGTGGCGATGGCCTGTTTACCGGAGCCGCGCTTTACCACCTCATAAGCATCTTCGCCGGGTAGGTCAAGAACTTTGGCGACAGTGCGTCTTGTTGGCACCGAACCACCGAGTTTGCGCCGGGTTTCGACCATGTACTGCATGGCTTGGTCCTCGGGTCCGGGGTGGTAGTACGGCGGCAGGTACTGATCCATCGCACTGTCGGGGATCGGGATGTGCAGACGGTCACGAAATATGAGTAAGTCTTCTAGAGTTAGTTTCTTCATCTGATGAGTTGAGTTACGACCCTCAAAATGCGGGCCGAGGGTCCAACCCTTGATGGTCTTGGCCAAAATTACGGTGGGCTGGCCCTTGGTATTCGCGGCAGCCTCATAGGCCGCATACATCTTGCGGTAATCGTGGCCACCGCGTTGCAATGCCCAGATCTCATCATCGGTCAACGACTCAACAAGTTTGGCCGTGCGCGGATCTCGGCCGAAGAAATGCTCGCGAATAAATGCACCGTCCTCGGACTTGTAAGTCTGGAAGTCACCATCTGGTGTGGCATTCATCAAGTTAACGAGCGCGCCGTCGCGGTCTGCCGCTAGGAGTTCATCCCATTTTCGACCCCAGACGACTTTGATTACGTTCCAGCCGGCACCCCGGAACAAACTTTCGAGCTCTTGAATGATCTTGCCGTTACCGCGCACCGGGCCGTCGAGTCGCTGCAAATTGCAGTTGACCACGAAGATCAAATTATCGAGTTCCTCGCGCGCTGCTAACCCAATTGCGCCTACTGATTCAACCTCGTCCATCTCGCCGTCGCCTAAGAACGCCCAGACTTTTTGGTCGGACGCATCCTTGATCCCCCGATGGGTGAGATACTTGTTGAAGCGGGCCTGATAAATCGCATTTAGCGGGCCAATACCCATCGATACGGTCGGAAACTGCCAAAACCACGGCATCAGTCGCGGATGCGGATATGAGGGCAAGCCACCTAAGCGATGTGAGACTTCTTGGCGGAACCCGTCAAGTTGGTCCTCGGTCAGGCGGCCCTCTAGGTAGGCGCGGGCATAGACCCCGGGGGAGGCGTGGCCCTGGAAGAACACTTGGTCGCCACCGGTTGGATGATCTGGACCGCGGAAAAAGTGGTTGAAGCCAACTTCGTACAAAGTGGCCGATGAGGCATAGCTTGAGATATGGCCGCCAACGCCGATACCGGGGCGTTGGGCGCGATGCACCATGATCGCGGCATTCCAGCGGATGTAGGCGCGAATCTGTCTTTCGATGGCTTCGTCACCGGGAAACCACGGCTCGCGCTCCGGGGCGATGGAGTTTATGTAGTCGGTGCTGCGTAGGCTCGGGACTCCAACATTTCGCTCGGCCGCTCGGCGCAGCAGCGACAGCATCAAATAGCGGGCGCGGTAATTGCCGGAGTTGTCGACCAGATTGTCGAAGGATTCGACCCACTCGGCGGTTTCATCAGGATCAACATCGACGTATTGGGTTGGGAGTCCGCCCGCGAGCAGCGGGTGACGATCTCGTGCGGGGGCCACTTGGTGCACCCTTTCGTCGGTTGGCTACCGGGATCGCCGGTGGCCGGAGCCAATACTTGGTGGGCACGGGTAGTGCCCCGCACATTGTCTCGTATTAGCGCCACGCAGGGGTCGGGTGGGGGATTTTCTTGGGGTATTCGGGCACGCTGCTTGCAATTGGGCCGTGGGTACGCTGGAATACGGGCGTAGATTTCGCGGAGTAATGTTGCAAACAGGCCACCTGACCTAGCCAGCACCGGGTAGAAATGTGCTAATAGCAAGTGCAGTCCGACACAGAAAGAGGGGTTTTCGGTGACCGCCGCAGCGGACCATGACGAGGCTCGTAAACGAGCAACACGTCTGGGACTTGATCTTGGCATGACTATTCAAGAACTTGGGTACGACAACGATGTAGATGAAGCGCTGCGAGCCGGTATCGAGGATGTTATTGGTGGCGACCTCGTTGATGAGAATTACGACGATGTTGTAGACGTCGTCATCATGTGGTGGCGCGATGAGGATGGTGATCTTGTCGACGGCCTAGTTGATGCGATCAGGCCACTGACCGATCACGGTCTAATTTGGCTCTTGACTCCAAAACCTGGTCGCGATGGTCACATCGAAGCTGAGGATATTGCCGATGCTGCCCCTACGGCTGGGCTACAGCAGACCAGTACGATCAGTGCGGGCGCCAATTGGCAGGGCACGAGGTTGGTGGCTCCCCGCGCTAAAAGATAACTTGGGCGCGGGTGCCGGTTTGCTTAATTAGCGGCTCAACTTAGATCCAACCCATCGAGAGGAATCCCAATGGCAGTCCAGACCGGCACCAAAGCCCCTGAGTTCACCTTGTCGAACCAGTTCGGCGAGAAAGTCTCGCTATCGGACTATCGAGGTCAAAAAAACGTCGTACTGATGTTCTACCCATTTGCGTTTACCCGAACTTGCACCGCTGAGTTGTGTACCTTGCGTGATAGGTACCCCGAGTTTGTGAACGATGACACCGTGGTTTTGAGTGTGTCCTGCGATAGCGCGAACTCCCTGAAGGTATTCGCGGAGCAAGAGCAATTGACGCATCAGATGTTGAGTGATTTTTGGCCGCACGGCGATGTCTCAAAGGCTTACGGAGTGTTCCTCGATGAGAAGGGATTTGCCACGCGTGGCACCTTCATCGTCGACAAGGACGGCATCGTCCGCTGGAGTGTGGTCAATGGACCCGGCGAGGCGCGTAATGCCGACGACTACCAGGTGGCGTTAGCGGCGCTGTAATCGGGCTGCGGATTTGCTTGTGGGCCCAGCCGGACTCGAACCGACGACATCCTCGGTGTAAACGAGGCGCTCTACCAACTGAGCTATGGGCCCGGGGTGAGGCTACCGATTGGTACGTGGTCCCACCTGGTACGGGTAGCCTGAGGGGGTGTCGCAGCCAACTCTTCGCGAAGTTGTGTCGGTCCTTGACCTGGTGTATCCGCCGCGGTTAGCGGCGGACTGGGACTCCGTTGGCCTAGTTTGTGGTGACTTAGACGCCACGGTTAGCGCGGTGCTGTTCGCGGTCGATCCCGTCATGGAAGTAGTTGACGAAGCCCTGCTGTCCCAGGTCGACCTAATCATCACCCATCACCCGCTTTTCTTGGCCGGTGTGCACTCGGTGGCAGCAACAACGGCCAAAGGCAAAATCGTACATACCCTAATTAGCCATGGCATCGCGTTATTTTGTGCGCACACCAATGCCGATCACGCGACCCCGGGGGTATCCGATGCGCTAGCAGAAAAGCTCGGAATCGGTGACCTGAGCCCGTTGGTGCCAATTTTGGGGCAACCTAGTGCCGGCACGGGGCGGGTCGGTGAATTACCGGAGACCTTGACCTTGGAGCAGTTCGCCGAGCTGGTGGCGGTGGTATTGCCGCAAACTGTGCACGGGGTGCGGGTGGCCGGTGACCCGATGACCCCGGTCCGCACCGTGGCGGTCTGCGGGGGCGCCGGCGATGGGTTCTTGTCTGAGGCGGCCTTGGCCGCCGATGTGTACGTCACCTCGGATTTGCGTCACCACCTAGCCCTCGAGCATTTAGCTGACGGGGGTTGCGCCCTCATTGACATTGCCCACTGGGCGGGTGAATGGCCATGGCTGGAGCAGGCGGCGGGTGCGCTGGCCCGCGGGCTTGGGAGCCAGGGCAGTAGCGTTCGCAGCATCATCTCCCAGCGGCCCACCGATCCATGGACAGCGCGGGTGCTGCAGGCACCGTCACAAGGGAGCACCTTTTGAACGCCGAGCCTGGTAGCCAACTGCGGTTACTCGAACTACAGGACCGCGATACCCATTTGGCGCAAATTGAACACAAAGTGCGCACCTTGCCCGAAGCGGCCCGGCTGGCGGAGTTGGCTAGTAGGTTGCTGCGACTGCGTGACGAAATAACCGCTGCCGAAACTATCGCCGCGGACCTACGCCTTGACCAAGCCCGCGCCGACGCCGACGTGGAGCAAGTACGCGAACGCTCCAGACGCGATCAGGAACTGTTAGATGCTGGCACCATCAATGATTCAAAGCAGTTACAGAGCCTGCAGCATGAACTCGGGTCACTTGCCCGCCGCCAACGTGAACTCGAAGACATTGAACTTGAGGTAATGGAGCGCGTGGAGGGCGCACTTGCTGCCGTACGTCAACTGACAGGCGAACGTGATCAACTTGAGATTGAGCAGACAGAGGTGACTTCGGCGCTGGCAGGCTTAATGGAAGGCATTACCGCCGAACGCGATGCTACCGCGGCTGAACGCAGCGCAATAAAGACCGAAATACCTGATGATCTGCTCGTACTCTATGAAAAGATTCGAGTTGATCACGATGGACGTGGTGCGGCTCGCCTTTATCGAGGCCAGTGTGAGGGCTGCCGTATGCAATTGCCACCGAGTGAGATTGAGGTGCTGCGTAATGCGGCACCAGATGCGGTGATTCGATGCGAGGATTGCCGCCGAATCCTGATTCGCACCCCTGAATCAGGTTTGTGAGCGCCGCGGTTCGATGACTCTTTCACTTATTGTTGAAGCCGATGGTGGTGCGCGCGGTAATCCAGGCCCCGCCGCATTCGGCACGGTGGTACGAGATGCCATGACGGGCGCGATCCTTGCTGAGGTTGCCGGGTATCTTGGCGTAGCGACCAATAACGTTGCTGAATACCGCGGAGCCATCCGCGGCCTAGAACAAGCTTTCGCCCTAGACCCCGGTGCAACTATTGAAGTCCGTCTTGATTCGAAATTGATCGTCGAGCAGATGTCTGGACGTTGGAAGATCAAACACCCGGATATGCGGGTGCTGGCCCTTGCGGCCCGAGATATTTTCCCGCCGGGGCAAGTTACCTATGTGTGGGTGCCGCGGGCCCAAAACGTGGTGGCAGATGCCTTGGTAAATGAAGTTCTCGATCTGGCACTCGCTGGCGGGCCAACGGAAATTGTGCGGCTGGCCGGTGAGATACCGCCCGATCTTGATTTAAGTGACGTCGCCGGTGGCGCCCAGGAGGCCCATGCGCGAGCGGTGGTGGAAAAACCTCGCCCGGGTAATCGATTGATGGGTTGGACGGATTTAGGGCCGCCGACGATCACCGTCCTAGCCCGGCATGGGGCAACTGCCTTTAGCCTGGAAAAACGATTCAGCGGGCCTGGCGGGCAAGATCTGCCACTTGCACCAATCGGGGTACAGCAGGGGCAGGCGTTGGCCGCTGAGCTCGCCGAGCGCGGGGGGATCGATTTGATCATTGCCTCACCCTTGCTTCGTGCGCAACAGACCGCGCACCTAGTGGCCAAGGCCACCGGCCTGGAAATCAAGACCGACGCGGACTTTGCTGAGTGCGCATTTGGTGAGTGGGACGGGCTGACTTTTGCCGAAGTACAGGCCGGTTGGCCCGATCTGGTCGAGGACTGGCTCCGGTCCACGGCGGTGGCGCCACCTGGTGGGGAGTCACTTGATGAGGTTAAATTTCGGGTTGATCGGGGCCGACGCCGGTTGATCGACGATTTTGCCGGCCAACGATTGGCCGTCATCGCCCACGTGACACCGATCAAGATCATGGTGGGTATCGCCGTGGACGCCGCACTTGACAGTGTCTTTCGCATGGAGCTCGCACCTTGCTCCATCACTACCTTGGCCTGGTTCCCCGACGGCAATGCCTCAATGTTTAGTTTTTCGGAGTCGGCCCACCTGCGCAAGGTCCGCTCACCGGACGGCACCTAGGCGCATTTAAGAAATTAGTTCAGACCTCGCGGACGATGATGTCCAAAGTGGCCGCCCGTTCGACCTTGACGGGCTCGATTAGTTCACAGTGAAATCCCACCTCGGTGATTGCGGCAATTAGCGCATTGATGTTCTTTGGCGCCGACCCAGATTGCATCAGGGCGCGAACAAGGCGCCCCTTGGTGGCCTTGTTGTGGTGGCTGACAACTGATCGCTTACCACCTCTTTCGAGCAGTACGCGTCCGACCACGGCGCGCTGGGCAGCCGCTGGCGGTATGGGTCCGAGTGCAACATAAGTGCCCGAGCGCAGATCGAGGATGACGCCGGGTTCGGTGTCAAGTGCGGCACTTAGCAACTCGCGCCAGTACATCGCAAGGGCACCAATCTTCGGCAGCGCCACATCGCCACTTAACCGATAGGCCGGGATCAAGTCATTTGGCCGCAGGAACCCAAAGAGCGCCGACGCGATTACCACGCGCTGATCCAGGCGCCGCCGTTGTGCGGATGTCATTGTTGGTGCGTCGAGTGCGTCGTAAAGCACGCCGGTGTAAACCTCGACCGCTGGCGCGGCCGGTGCCTTGGCTAGCAAGGAATTGAGACGAACCTCATCATGTTGGGTTGGCCCCAGGCCGAGCACCTTCGCCGCACCCCGCGGATCCTTGGCGCACAGGGTCATCAGCGCTTTGAGCACTTTGCTCCGGGCTAGATCTAATTGCGGAAAAGACAAACTGGCCGGCTGCATCGGCTCACCACGGGTAGGGCTTGTCTTGCCCTCACTCGGTGGTAGCACAATGAGCACATGGTGACGTTAGCGCAGGGGTGGGCCCCACGTTTAAGGGCTGCGGTGATTCTCAAAACCGTGTTTGCGTTCGGTGCAGCGGGGCTGGTGGGAGCTTGCTCGGCCCCCGCTGTCGATAGCAGCTGCGAGCTTTCAGGGCCCCTTGACGAAATTGGCCACATCGTTTCAGAGTCTGGGCTGGCAATGGATTCGATTGATCTAGCGGTCTGCGCTGACTCCTGGACTTATGTGGTGGCCACCATCAGTGGCTCACCCAGCGGGCCGACTTCAGATCCTTTTTTGTTTCGGCAGGACGCCGACATGGTTGTCTTGATGGCTCCGGAGACCGTCTGTGAGAACGTGGCCGGCAACCCCGACGGGCTGCCCGTGGTGCCTGAGCAATTACGTGCGCAAGTGTGCCCGAGTTAATCGAGCCCTTGCAACAACTCACCACTGATCGCGGCCTAATCAACAAGGTGCTAGCTACGCTTCATTACCCTCAAAACAAAAATGCCCACAATTAACACAGCCAACACCAAGGGCCAACCGATCACTCTCCGGTTTCGGGTGATTTCACGACAAAAACGCGCGCACCCAAGCACCCAGGTTCCAAAATGGTGGGCGGCGGCGCGGGGGACTCGGCGACTAAACTAAGACCCAGCAGGAGACGGACTAAACATTGAAATGTCAGTGGCCGGTCGTTTATCTTGGGCCCATCGTTTGTCTTGGGCCGATCGCGTACTCTTAGGGCGGACGAGTTGGCCGGGTGATCGCGGCGTGCGCAATCGCGTCGAGGAAAGTCCGGACTCCTTAGGGCAAGGTGGTGGGTAACGCCCACCCGGGGCAACCCGCGGGAAAGTGCCACAGAAAACAGACCGCCAGGAGCAATCCTGGTAAGGGTGAAACGGTGGTGTAAGAGACCACCAGCACATGGGGTGACCCATGTGGCTTGGTAAACCCCACCTGGAGCAAGGTCAAGAGGGCCGCAAGGCCTGTGCAGACGAGCGGCCCGCTCAATGTCTGCAGGTAGACCGCACCAGGCTGTCGGTAACGGCAGTCGCAGATGGATGATCACCGAATCGGTCGCCCAAAGGCGGCTGAGGAACAGGATCCGGCTTACAGGCCAACTCGTCCCTTTTCATTTTCAGCCCGTAGCCCCAGGCCTCTTTAGGGGATTGCGCTTCGGGGCAACTCGGCGATATCGGCATTCGGATCGATTTTCAATTCGCGCACTAGCTCCTGCAACTTCAAGTTAGCCGCCGCGGCCGCTGGGCTAACGTCGGCAGCCAGCTCCAGATCTTTTATCAGTCCGGCCAAGGTGGCGTCAGCGGTGGAAAATTCGCGCTCGCTCTCCAGCCGGGCGCGCTTGCCCTTAACCATCGGCGCGAGCGGCCCAAGCTCCAAGACATCCAAGACGCGATCCATCGGCAAACCGAGTTGCCCACTAACCACCAACGCCTGACGAATCGCGAGTAGCGCTTCGGCCAGGGCATGATTTGACATCAACTTGGCGCCTGCTGCCTCTTCAGCGCTGGCAAATTCAATATGGGCTTGCGAAAAAGTTGCAATTATTGGACGGGCTCGGTCAATAGCTGTGGGTGTACCTCCGAGGATCACCGTTGCTATGCCATTGTCGATAGCCGGCACCGAGCCCATAACCGGGGCCTGCACGTAAATCACCTTGTTCGCTGTGAAGAAGGAATCAAGTAGTTTTGCCTCGCTGGTCGCAATGGTGCTGGTATTCACCACCAAGGCATTTGGCCCCAAATTCGGTTGCACTAGTTCGCTAACCTCAACGCAGGCTTTACCGTCGTAAAGACTCATCACCACCACTGATGCACCTGTAAGGGCTGTGGCAAGCCGGGCTTTCGAGTCAGAGTTAAGGCTGCCACCTCGGTTCCACCGCGTGACCTCATATCCCAAGCCAGCGATCTTGTTGGCTATCGCAGTACCCATTCGCCCTTGGCCAAGGACAGCGATACGAGTATCTGCGCTTAGTGTCGAAATTTGTGGCTGAAGATTCATTGGCGGTTGCACGCCCCTCAGGTCGGTGAACTAGGTCTTTATTTTCGTGGCGAACCGATTTTACTCGGGAATAGTTATCTGCACTCTAAGGCCGCCCAGTGGGCTGTCAAGGAGTTCCAACCGACCGCCATGGGCCCCAATAACCGCGCCCATGACGCTCATGCCCAAGCCAAAGCCACCGTTGGACGTTGAGGGGGTCTCATCTAGGCGGGTAAAACGTTGCCGCACTACTGCACGTTGACCCACCGGTATCCCCGGGCCAGCATCATCGACTTGCAGGACGGTCTGGCCATCATGCTGGTGAAGGTGGATGTCAACCGCAGAGTCAGCCGGGGTATGCCGCGAGATATTCTGCACCAGATTAGAGACCAATTGTCGCCAGGCGTCGGGCTCGCCGTTAATCAAACATGGTTCTAGGTCCAAGGCGATGCGCCGGTTGGGGTTAAGTGCGGTGAGATCCGCGAAGAAGTCCTGGACGATTGGTGAGAGGTCAAATACCTGGAAAGCTTGCGGAGCGAGGGTGTCCATTTTCTCCAGCACCAAGAGTTGGGTAACCAACCCTTCGAGTCGGTGGCTCTCGGTTGCGATACGAGCAAGGGCCCTGGCCTGCAGGTCAGAGGCTTCGGGGCTGTCATTCTGCAGTAGTTCGACGTAACCGCGAATGACCGTCAGCGGCGTGCGGATCTCATGTGAGGCATTGGACACGAATTTTCGAAGTTGCCCCTCTGAGGCCTCGACTCGAGTGATCGAATTGGTTAGTTCGCCGATCATGGTATTCAGCGCAGTTGACAGCTCACCCAGTTCGGTACCTGGTGGAGCCGTCGGCACCCGGCGGCGGGTATCACCCAGGGCGATTGCCGTGGCCGATTCGACCATCGCATCAACCGGGCGAAAGAAGCGTCTGACGACCGCCCAACAGGCGATTGCGCCGATAGCAGTGACAAGGGCAACACCGATGCCAATCGAGATGGCAAGTTGCTTCAGGTTACTTTCGACGTCCGTCAAAGGTGTTGCTGCGACCGCTATCGGCCGGTTTGGATCTGACTGGCGCGCGATCACTCGATAGGTAATCTTACCCGGCACGGTGATTGCTGTTTGCTGGGCCTGCACAATTTGCGCCGCCGTTAGGATCGGAAATGGCAGCGGATCAGAGCTGTAGCCAGCCTGCCGCAGTACGGTGATTGAGTCGTCGCGGTTTACTCGCCCGATTGCCATCTGTATAAATGCATCAGCGGGCGTAGGGCGCGGTCTTGCTGACAGAGCCGGCGCCCGGGCGTCTGCGACCGCGTACCGTAGGCCGTTATCGATAGTTTGGTACTGGATACTCGAAGCGGTGAAATACACGAATGCACCAAGAACGGCAGTTGAAAAAAGAATGAGTAACGCGGTGAGAATCGTAATTCGAGATCTAAGACTCATTGTCACTTCTTAGCCGCGAGTAATTGATACCCGACGCCGCGTACTGTTCTGATGGTCACCGTACCACCTAGTTTCTTGCGCAGATAAGAGATATAGGTCTCAAGAACCGTGGTTTCGGTGCCCGCATCAAACCCCCAGATCTGGCGCAGCAGCTGATCCTTTGTCATTACCCTGTTGGTGTTTTCCATGAGTGTTTGCAGTAGGCGGAACTCGGTGGCAGAAAGATCCAAAGCGTGCTCACCGCAACTTGCCTCATGGGTATCGGGATTGAGTTTCAAAGCCCCAGTAGTTATCAGGGCGGATTGTTGTTCACCCGAAGATCTGCGCAAAACCGCGGCAACCCGCAAGGTCAATTCCTCGATCCCAAAAGGCTTCTTAACGAAATCATCAGCCCCGAGTTTGAACCCAGCATTAGTGTCATCGCGGTCTTGCCGAGCGGTGAGGATGATGACCGGGGTGGTATCGCCCGCTTCGCGCATTCGAGTCAATACCTCATAGCCGTCCATCTTCGGCATATTGATATCAAGCACGACGAGGGCGACGGGGGATTCGCGAAGAGTATTCAAGGCCTGCATGCCATGGGAGGCCGAGCGGGTCTGGTACCCCGCGAGCCGTAGGGCATCGCAGATCAAGTCATTGATATTAGGCTCGTCGTCAACGACCAAGATAGTTGCGGTCATTGATCCTCCCCGGGTCGAAATGTTCTTCAGTTCACTGGTCGCCGTAAGAGATAACTGTACGGCGGCCGGCCCAATAATGGGCCGGCCGCCGCATTCATCAGTAACTTAACTGGCTGTTTGCGGTGCGGTTTGTGCGCCACGCCCACCGGCTGAGCGCTCTGGGTTCGCAGCCTTGATGGCATCGGCCTGTGCCTGAGTGATCGTTCCGTTAGCCACAAGCGCAGCAAGTGGTCCGCCACGAGTGCCCGTGGCCGCAGCACCGCGGGCGCCGGCTTCGGGGCGTGCGGGCCGAGCGGCCTTGATGGCATCGGCCTGTGCCTGCGTCAAGGTGCCTTTACCAACGAGTGCACCAAGCACGGCCGCCTCGATAACGGCGCAGTCTGGCTTGGTCCCGGTCGCTTTGGCTGCTTCCTTGGCTTCGTGCATCTCATACCTGAACGTGTTCTTTTGGGCTTCGGTGATGGTGCCCGCGGTTACCAGCGCTGAGAGTGCGGCGCCTTTTGGTCCCTTGGCACCGGTGCCGCCCGTGTGGTCAGCGGCAAATGCGGTGCCGGCGCCAACGCCGACAACGAGTGCGAAAGCACCCGCGGTGATCGCGGCGCGGGTGCCCCAAGTTGCAATACGGTTCATGTCAATCTCCTTTGGTAGGGCTTCAATCGGTGAGGCCCTTGGTCGGTTAAGGCAAGAATGCCCCGGCATTTTGTGCTGAGCCTTGGGCGAAGATGTGAAAATCATGTGAATGCACGCAGCCCACCGCTGGGTGGATCTGCGGGGCGGATCTGCTGGGTGGATCTACGGGGCCGGGTCTAAACGATGCGCCAAGCGACCACGTGCTGCGGATCGAAATAGACGATCTCACCGGTGCGCTTTCGCACGGTGGTCAAAGTCTCAAGGACCCCGACGAGTTCGGTTGGTCCGCTGGGCTCATGTAAACGCATCGTGATCCGCAGGCCAATCTCGCCAGCACCTGGCTGCGGTGTTTTCGGGGGAGTCGCGGACATGGTGCCCATTGTTGCGGACGGCACCCGCGTAGACTGATGCCGTGCCTGAAAAATTCCCAAATGCTGACTTTGATGATGTGCTCAAGGCGAATGCGGAGTTCAGCAGGTCCTTTGCCTTTGCCGGTCAGCCTGGCCGGGCGGGGCGGGGTCTAGCCATCGTTACCTGTATGGATTCCCGTATCAGCCCGCTAGCGGTCGTAGGTATGCAAGCTGGTGATGCCAAGATCTTGCGCAATGCCGGTGCCCGCGTTACCGAGGACGTCCTGCGCACCTTGGTGCTGGCAACCTATCTATTGGGAGTGGATCGCATCTTGGTCATGCCGCATACCGACTGTCGAATGGCGCAAACCCAAGAGTCAGATATCCACGAAACGATTGCTGAGCAATACGGGGTCGACACTCGCAGCCTTGAGTTCCGCACCGTGGTAGACCAGCGGGCGGAGCTAGTGACGGACGTAACTCGTATCCGGTCATTTCCATTAATCCCGAATACGGTTTCCGTTGCCGGCGCGATCTATGACGTCCACACCGGTTCCCTTGATCCGGTGGACTGCTAATACGACTTGGTTAACCGACCCAGCGCAGGTGGGTAAGGCAGACGTACGCCTCCTTAACGCCGATGCCGGGGATTTCAACCGTGGTGCACTCAGGAGGCGATGGCCGCGCCCAAGGCGGAATACTGCCCCAGAATGCGTCGACCTGTTCGCGGGTTGGTGCATACATTGCAATGACGGTAGGCCGGCTTACTTCAAGGCGATCCACATCATCGCGGGTCAAGATAGCCGTTCCCGTGACATTGTTGTATTTGCCCCAAAGCTGCATGGCGGCAACGGCCGACAGCATGCGTTCTGGATCCGTCCAAACCCCTACCGTGTCAGTGGGCGACGTGTTATCGAGTATCCACTGCTCCGCCTTTATTTTTTCGCCCATGATTTGCTCGCCGCTGAAATCCACGTAGGCCGCTCTGAATGGATACTGACCGTAGATACCGATCAGGCCGCGACCGTTTTGGAGCAGTTGCATCCCGATGGCGGTGATGGAAAGTGCGACCAACACCGCAATCGCCGAGGGCAAATTTGCGCTTCGACGCGCAATTATCGCGGCTACTAGGAAAATCAGGCAGATAACTAATGCGATCAGCAGGCCTTGGGCACGTTCAATTACCGCGTCCCACCTGCCACTCCATAAAACTAGCGGGATGGCAGCGAGGGGGACCAGCAGGGCGATGGCCGGCAGGCCCCGACGTCTAAGCAGTGCGGCCGCGGCCAATCCGATTGCAGCTAGTGACCCAGGCCAGAGTTTGGCGACATAGTGTGGAGCTTCAAGCCAAGGGCCAGGCACTAGTGCGAAGTAGCTCGCGGTGAAGGCGATATTGGCTCCGGCGATCACGACCGCGGTGATCGCCCAATGATTACCTCGGGTCGCAATCGCCGCGATGACCGAGATA
>JAQCEO010000047.1 GCA_027729805.1 Actinomycetota bacterium | reverse complement strand
TCCAAAATGACCATGACTTCATAACGACGCATAGACAACCCACCTCCTTTGGACTAAGCGGTCACGGTCGTTCCGTGACAGGAGGGTTTCTGCACCCGAAGGTTATCTGCATCCACCCATTCGCCGTGCGCTGCCCCCATATCCCCAACCGAAACAGGCCCATTGATCGGCACTATCACGGCCCTGACACTGTTCGAGTGAGCAAATCGACGGATCGGTACCATAATTGGTACCATATTGACATGAGTATGAATCTTCGTCTCTCGGACTCCTTGGCCAGTCATCTGAGGGCTCTTTCCGAGGAGACTGGGAAGTCCCAGCAAGTGCTCGCCCGTGAAGCAATTGCTGAATACCTCACCAACTACAAACTTCTTCGTTACCCGCCTGAGATTCGACACCTGATCATTCCGGCCGAGACGCAATTCGGAGATTTCTACGTTGAAGAGTCACTTCAGGTCAAGCTCCCGCAGGGAGTCTCCACTGGCGAAATTCTTCAAAAATTACACCAGGATCGATTTTGACCAGTTCTCAGTTGAAGTTTTGCTACATCGACACGAACATGTTGATTAGTCGAATCACACCTGAGCGGAACTCCCCTGAGATCACCCAGCAGATTGAACGTGCGCGCGGACGTGACTTTGTATTTTTGACGAGTGAATTAACTCGACTAGAAGTGAGTCGATTCCTGCATCGTGTTAAGGACTTCAATGCGCATTCTGTAGGTTTCGAGCAACAATTCCAAAACGTTGTAGCTGGTGTTCAGTTCATTCGATTAAACTCCACGACACTTGAACGCGCGGCAGGATTTCCATTCACCCATTTAGGATCCCTGGATTCCATTCACCTTGCCAGCGCACAAATGGTTGGTGCAACCCACTTCCTCACCGGTGATCGTCAACTCATCAATGCGTGCGGTGGACTTGGGATCGCGACAATCTTCTGACTGCGTCAACCAAGTTCTCGGTAATGAACCAACTAACTCTGGAAGTTGAGCGACCCCAATTAACCCACAGGGGATGGGGCTGCTCCCGTGCGGATTGCTACTTGGAATGTGAACTCTGTCGGAGCCCGGATTGATCGGGTGGCGGAGTGGTTGGAGAGCGCCCAGCCTGATGTTGTGGCTTTGCAATAGTTGAAATGCACCGATGAAGCGTTTCCCCACATTCCCATGTCCAAGTCCCCGCGTCAATGTGTCGTTTTCTACTTACAACACTCTGACATTCACAGACAATGTGTGGTGTTTTAGCTATCTCGATTGTAAATTGATATCGAAAACACTGCGGAGTGTCTGAGGCACGGCGTTCCACGCGAGTACCTGAGTCATCACTGTGCGGTAATCACCCGGTATCCACGTGTTACTTACACCGTCATAAGTTGACGTTAAAAGACACACTTGCCTTCCTGCCCATTGCTCCCACCCTCCAACGGACCACCCCACAGGGCACTTGCCATTATGCGAAACAACTCCGTAATGAACAGGTGCCGGAACCAAAATAGGTGCCGATGGTATAGGAACTGGTACAGGTTCAGATGCTGATGATCCGGTCACCGTGGCGGTGCCGTTGGCATAACCAGAACGCGCAGTGTCCACGGTCGTGATTGCCGATGCACCCGCAGAAAGACCTGTAACAGTCAGTGGCAGGCCCGAACCAGTCACTGAACCAGCACTCACAGACCCGGCATTAACCGACGGTGTCCACGTGAAACTAGCGTCATAATTAGTGACATTGACCGTGTAACCATCAACGGTAGCAACAGGTGTATCAAAAGTAGGAGTAAGCGGATCGACCACGGAAAAACTAAGGCTCACGCTTGAGCGCGCGACCAGTTGGCCTCCAGATAATTCGGTCGCGGTAAATGTGTATGTCCCCGTGGATGCGGAGCTGGCTGTGCCTGAAACAACTCCACTGCTGGGATCAAGTGTGATTCCCGTGGGAAGTGCCGGACTCACCGACCACTGATCAGGAGTCCCCGAGACTCCAAAACTCGCGGCCAAACTTGCGGTGTACGCAACGGACGTGTTGGCAGAAGCGAGGGAAGTTGTCGTGATGTTGATGTAATCGATCCTCCCGCTCGGGCTTGCAGAGGATAGAGCGTGGCTTACGTGATTGGTAGCAGGAATGCGTGTCGATGACGTGTAAGAGGCGCCACCGCCACCACCGCCACCCGCGGGCTCGGTGATGTCACCTCCGCCACTTGAACCCTTGAGCCCTCCGAAGTAGCCGGCTCCACCGCCACCACCGTCAGCATTGCAGCAACCACCCGAGTCCTCGCCGGAACCACCACCGCTGCCCGTTCTACTCAAGGTGCTGGCAGGAGTTCCATTGAGGCTTGAACCACCGAGACCACCTGCGGAACTGTCGGGCGACGCAATGCTGTCGCTGCCTGCACTACCTGAACCAACCCCAGCAGCGCCACCTGGCCCTGAGGAAGGTAGCGGAGGAAATTCATAATTGGTCCAGCCCCCAGCCCCTCCACCACCTCCGGCGATGACAACAATGTCGTCGTTCACTGCAATAGCACTGGCACCTCCGCCACCGCCACCCGTTCCCGTGGCCCGGGTGTACTTTCCGCCGGGTCCAATCCCAAATGCTGATGTTGCAGCAATTGCAGTGCCAGTTGTGTTGTCTTGTCCATCGGCACCTAATCCGACATAAATCGTTTCGCCAGCCGTGACATTGAGGCCTGCTGTGGTTGCTAAACCAGCGCCTCCGAGTGCCGGTCCGGTCCCAGCTGAGTTACGCCCACCGTCACCGCCTGTGCCTCCCGAGACAAACACCTGCACTATCGAAACACCTGCTGGCACGAGCCAAGAACCATCTGCAGGAAAATCCTCTGTCGCTGCAGTTGCTGGGACCTGGGCAAGCGGGAACATCAACGCGGCGGCGACAGTAGCCACCAAAAGGCCTCTAAATTTCACGGCTTATCCGCACAGCGCGAAGTGAATTGAAGGACATGATGTGATGAGCGTTGTGGAGAGCATGGTTTTCGAGAAACCACTGATAAACAAAACCCGGAATGGCAAGTTTTCGGTTTACTTGGGGAAATGCCATGGGGGCATTCTGCCAAGACAAGGCTGTACCTGTTTCCTAAATTCGAAGGGATAACCCCTCAATTTGCCGTGAATGGCCTGAGACAGGTGGGGAATAGGCTGCTCCCGTGCGGATTGCTACTTGGAATGTGAACTCTGTCGGGGCCCGGATTGATCGGGTGGTTGAGTGGTTGGAGAGCGCCCAGCCTGATGTTGTGGCTTTGCAAGAGTTGAAATGCACCGATGAAGCTTTTCCACACATGCCCATTGCGGCCGCAGGTTACAAGGCTGTGACACATGGCACGGGTCGGTGGAATGGTGTCGCGATCCTGACTCGGGTGGGTGCAACCGATGTTGTCCGCGGCTTAGTTGATCAACCTGACTTTGAAGGTGCGGCAGAGCCGCGTGCAATTGGTGCAACCTGCGGTGGGGTGCGGGTGTGGAGTTTGTATTGTCCAAATGGCCGCGAACCTGGGCACGACCACTACAACTACAAGCTGGAGTGGTTCAAAGCTTTGAATGCAACGGTCGAATCTGAATTGGTTGCTTATCCAGATCTTCCTTTTGCCGCGATTGGTGACTACAACATTGCACCAACTGATGCAGACGTGTGGGATATTTCAAAATTCGTAGACTCAACCCACGTGACCGCTGCAGAGCGAGCAGCATTGACTGATCTTTCTGATCTTGGATTGAGTGAGGTAATGCCGCGTTCACTCAAGGGTGAGCCGTACACGTTCTGGGATTATCGCAATGGTTCATTTCACCGCGGGTGGGGAATGCGAATTGATTTGGTGTACGGGAATCCTGCGTTCACTGCGCGGGTGAGTGATGCTTACGTTGATCGCGAAGCGCGTAAAGGTAAAGGTGCCTCCGATCACGCACCCGTGGTTGTCGATCTGGATCTTGGTTAATATGCCACTTATTGTCCGAACCATTACCGCGAATCAACATCGCGAGTGGATTGCCTCCCGACCATCGGTGTCATTTTTGCAATTACCCGAATGGGGTGCGGTAAAAGTCGGTTGGACCTCGGAGTCCCTTGGTTGGTTTGATGGGGGGCGCCTGGTCGGCGCCGGCTTGGTGCTGTATCGGGCAATCCCAAAACTCAAAGTCCGCAGCCTCGCCTACCTCCCCGAAGGTCCAGACATTGACTGGCTCCGCGAGCGCGTACCCGTGGCCGCCTTGGATGACTGGCTGAACCCATTACTAGCGCACTGCAAATCCCGCGGCGCATTTCAACTGAAAATGGGCCCGGCAATCGCTACTCGACGGTGGCAAAGTGACACCATCAAGGCTGCTATTGCCGAGAGCGCTGGTGGTTTGCCCAAGCCTCCTGCCAAGATCAGCGATCTGGTCGCCGACTGGCACTCAATTAAAGCCCTGCAAGTTGTCGAGCAACTGCAAGCACGCGGCTGGTTGCAAGAAGGTGGTGACGAAGCCGGTTTTGGGGACGTGCAACCCCGCTATGTTTTTCAAATGAATTTGGCCAACAGGTCACTTAGCGAGATTTTTGGCGGCTTCAATCAGTTATGGCGGCGGAACATTCGTAAGTCCGAGCAGGCCGGCGTCGAGGTAGTTCAAGGGGACTATGCCGATCTAGCAGCATTTCACGCTATCTATGTCGAGACCGCTCAGCGGGACCGTTTCACCCCCCGAGGTCTTGCCTATTTCGAACGGATGTGGCAGCAACTCAATGATCCAGAGCCAGGGCGCCTCACTTTGTATCTAGCAAACTACGAGGATCACGTTGCGGCTGCCACCTTGATGATTCGGGTTGGTAACCATGCTTGGTACTCCTACGGGGCTTCGACCACAGCCGACCGCGATGTGCGTCCATCGAATGCACTGCAATGGCGCATGATCACCGAGGCGCACAAATCCGGCTGCGAAATATTTGATCTGCGGGGGATCTCTGACACCTTAAACCCGGAGAATCATTTATTTGGTCTAGTGCAATTCAAATTGGGCACCGGCGGTTTCGCTCAGGAGTATGTTGGTGAGTGGGACTACGTCCTGCGTGGTGGGTGGGCTAAGGGTTACCGCGCGTATCAGAGTCGTCGCGGATAGGGGGCGCAAATGTCATTCACCCTAAAAGTTGATGCCGTTCACTGGCGCGACCATCTATCGGCAATGAACGAGGCCACGAAGCGCACGACCGGGGCCAATATCGTCGGCGTTATCAAAGGGAGTGGCTACGGTTTCGGCCAATCCCTGCTAGCCACCGAAGCCGACCGACTGGGTCTTGACACCGTCGCGATTGGCACCGTCTTTGAGATCAACGATGTTCTTACTGGTTTTTATGGTGACGTCATCGTGCTCGAACCATTCGAGCCTCGTGATTTACCGGCGGTAACTGCCTGGTGGATGGCCGGTCAGCGGCATGATGCCTCACGTATTGTGCGCACCGTCGCAAGTGTGGGCGCACTACGAGCGTTGATTGACGGCCCCGGTGCAGTACGCATCTTACTGGAGGCACAAACCTCCATGCATCGATTCGGCTTTAGTGAGTCAGACCTTCTTCGATCACTTGCCGACCCCACGGTTCGGGGGGCACTATCTAGTGGCCACGTGCAAGTACTTGGCCTGTCGTTGCATCTGCCATTGGAGCAACCCGCTGACGAAGTCAGCATCCACGGGGTGGCAAGTGACACGGCGCGGGTCCGCGAAGTCACCCGCTGGGCCGGGCTTTGGCAGGCTGAGACCGCAGTTTGGAGTGGCTCCCATGCCCCCGCGAGCACCCTTTGGGTTTCCCATCTGGACGACTCCGAGCTGGCCTCGGTCGCCCGCACCGCCGATGAATTAGCCATTCGCGCCCGCATCGGTACTCGACTTTGGCTCGGCAAACGGCCCGCACTATCAGCCGCGGGCACCGTGCTCGCCGTGCACCCATTGCCCGGTGGCACCCATGTTGGTTACCGGCAACGCCCCGGCCCCAAAGACAGCACCCTCATAGTGGTCTCCGGTGGCACCGCCCACGGCATCGGCTTGACGGCACCAACACCGGCGGCCTCCCTTCGGCAACGTGCCGTTACCGCCGGCACCGGGGTCCTTGATGCCGCCGGGCGGGCACTTTCACCATTTAGATGGGCCGGTAAGCAGCGCTGGTTTGCCGAACCCCCCCACCAACATCACTCGATGCTGTGGCTACCCCGCGGATGCGTCATTCCTGCCGTCGGCGATCAGGTGCCGGCCGAGGTGCGGTTTACAACCTCCCGATTTGATGCGGTACTCGGACTCGACTAACTACTCACGCACGCCGAAGCGTGAAAGCGTCTGCGGCTTTGTCGTATGGGCCACCACCGGGATCATCGGCATCCTCGAAAAATCCATCACTACGAACCGGATCGTGTTCGGGTTGCACGATGTCACGAATCACCATACTGGCGAAATAAATTGTCGCTGCAATATGCACGAAGATTGCCAAGGCGTACCACTGTTGGGTCAGCCCCTTCAAATCCGCATTACCGTAGCCGACCAAGAACCACCACACCGCGACAAAGTAAATAATTTCGCCAACCTGCCAAATTATGAAGTCCCGCCACTTTGGCCTCGCTAAGACCGCCAGCGGGATCAACCAGAGCACGTATTGCGGTGAATAAACCTTGTTGGTAACCGCGAATGCCGCGATGATCAAGAAAAGTAATTGCGCCAATCGTGGGCGCCGCTTGGCGCGCAGGACAAGGATCGCGATCGCAAGACACAGGACGAGGAAACACCCTGTCGCTACGGTATTGAGGATGTCATTGGAGACATTTGGTAACCCCAGCTCGCTGAGCGCGAACCAAAATGACCCGAAATCTTGACCCCGACTCTGGCTGTAGGTGTAGAAGAAGGCCCAGCCGTCAAAATTTCCGACGATAAACGGCACGTTCACCATCAACCAGGTCAAAGCTGTGCCACCCACCAGCGCCGCTAATGGCCGCCACTTGCCCGAACGAATCGCCAACAACAGGAAGGCACCAAGGAATAGCACGGGATAAAACTTTGCAGCAACCGCAAGTCCAAGGAGGAGACCGGCTGCAACTGGTCGGTTGCGCGACCACAGCAGCAGCGCGATCCCCACTAATGCAAGTGGCAGTAGATCCCAGTTGATGGTGGCCGCAAGTAGCACGCCGGGGGCCAAGATGAACATCGCCGCATCCCATGGGCGCCGGCGCACGGTAAGTGCCGTGGCGACAACGGCGACCACGAGTGGAATAAACAGCAGGACCACGTTGACGTCGAAGAAGACAGTGCTCGCTGATGTACTCGGCACGATATTGGTGATAGCGCGGGTTATCATCGCCGCAACCTGCATGAACACCCCGGTAAGTACTGGGTACTCAAGAGTTGTTTGACCCGGCATGGTCTGCAGGTACGGAAATAAACCGTCAGCAAACCCACGTAGTGAAAAAAGCGGAGGGATATCCGAGTAACACAGGTGCTCGTAGTTCTCTGGCGATACCCATCCCGAATTTCGGCACGATAGATCAAGGACATAGCCAAGTGCATAGATACTTGCCGAAAGTGCAATCAGTACCCGGATTGGATTCCACCAATTGCCCGAACTGCGAAAGCGACCGATCGGCCCGCCGATCGCATCACTACCGCCGGCCGCTATCGAATCAGCATGCGAGGGCTCGATAATCTGATTGGTCATCCCGGCACCGCCTCGTCGATAGGTGGCGCCGGTGGGCCATCACTTGGTGCCGGTGCCGCGCCCGGATCAGGTGCGGTTTCATCACCTGGCTGAATCGGCTCCGGGGCGCCCGCACTTGGTACCGGCGCGGCATTGGCAGAGGCCTCGACCGTGGGCTCGGGGCCGAACTCGATAACGCTCGGAGTTGGGCAACCAGCCGGTACCGGCGTGCCGTCGGTTGGCATGATCAATGGGCAATCCGGTGCTTTCGTGAGATCGCCGGTCGGCGCCGTGAAGTCAACCGCCGGCTCATCTTGCAGCGCAGCGGTCATGAACGCGGTCCAGATCGCGGCCGGATACGAACCGCCGGTTACCGTGCCCAGGCCGCCGGTACCCGAAAGTGAAACCGGCAGCCCGTTGGCATCCTCCTTGGCCATCAGCACCGCGGTTGCCAATTGCGGGGTGTACCCAACAAACCACGCACTCTTGTTTCCATCAGTGGTCCCGGTTTTGGCTGCTGCCGGGCGCCTGAGTTTTTGTGCGGCAAATGCGGTGCCGTCGGTTACCACCTTGCTCAGTGTATAGCTCACGCTATTGGCGATATTGGGCTCGAAGGCCACCCTCGTCTTCGGTTCGTACTCGAACAACAAACCCCCGTTGATACCCATTACCAACTTAATAAAAGTGGTCTTTGCGCGCACGCCAGCCGCCGCGAAAGTGGCGTACGCATTGGCCATACTCAATCCCGATGGTGACGCGGTGCCGAGCACGAACGTCAGATCTAGATTGTCGAGATTTAGGCCAGGCGTGGTGTCGGGAACACCAGCGCGAATTGCCGTTTCGGCCACCGCGTCCACGCCGATTTCTGACTCCAACTGGACATACGCGGAGTTGATGCTGAACTCGGTGGCTTGCAGCAGCGAGACCGGGCCGTAGGACTTGTCGCCATAGTTCGAGAAGGTGTAGCCATTGACCGTCGATGGTGAATCGCCGTTTAGCTCAGTACCGAGTGGCACCCCTTGCTCAAATGCCGCAGCCAGAGCAAAGGGTTTGAAGGTAGACCCCGCCTGCGCAAACTCTCGGGTGGCATTGTTGATCTGATCGTCGATGAAGTTCTTGCCCGCATACATCGCGACCACTTCACCGGTGCCCGGGCGCACCGCGGCTAAGCCGATCCGAAGGCCTTCGGTGTTTGCGTCGGGGCCCACCTTGCGCACCGCGGCCGTTGCACCCTTTTGTGCGCCCTGATCGAAAGTCGATGTGATGCGCAGCCCACCGCGTTGGATCTCAGTCTCGTCAAAGCCCAAATCAATTAATTGGTTGGTGACCGCTTGCAGTAAGAAGCCGGTTTGCCCACCGAGCCGGTTGCCAGCTTTTTGCTTCTTAATCTCCGGGAACTTCGCCGCCTTACGCTGTTGCGGTGTCAGCCACCCTTGTTCGACCATCGAATCCAGAACATAAGACCAACGGGCCTTCAGCGCGGGCCGGTTGTCCTCGGGCGCTAAGCCATTTGGTGACTTGATGACGGCAGCCAATACCGCCGCCTGTGAAGCCTCAAGGTTTTCCACCGAAGTGCCGAAGTATGCGATCGACGCGGCTTCAATTCCGTACGCGCCGCGACCAAAATAGATGGTGTTCAGATAGTCCTCGAGGATCTGATCCTTGGAAACCACGGTCTCCAATTTGAATGCGAGTAAGAGCTCCTTGGCCTTGCGGCTCCAGGACCTATCCTGCGTTAAGTACGCGTTTTTTGCGTATTGCTGCGTGATGGTGGAGCCACCTTGTGGCGACCCACCTCGCAAGTTGTTTAACACCGCGCGCCCAATCCCAAGTGGCGAAATACCTCCGTGTTCGTAGAAGGACCGGTCTTCAGCGGCGAGTACCGCATGCTGTGCATCAAGTGGCACGTCGGCAAGGGCCACACTGCGCCGCGTGGCTTCACCAAGGCGGCCGAGTTCGGTTTTACCGTCAGCCCAATACACGATGGTGGCTTCACTCGTTGACACTTCATTGGGCGACGGAACAGTGGTAAGTGATACCGCGAGCGCGAATGCACCAATTCCGAGTGCAGCTAGCACCACGAAAATGATGATGAGCCCACGCACCCAGTGCCGCTTTGGCTGCTTGGTGCGACCCCTTGCACCCGAAGTCGGGCGCGGCCTCACCGCCTTCTTCGCGGGCTGGCGAGGGGTGCTCAAGTTGACCTCACTGACGGGGAAGGTTCAGGCCAGCCCCACTAAGGCTGACCTAGGCCTCCATGAGATCACGGGGGACGGGTAAAGCACGCCGCGGCACACCGTCACCTAGGACATAGGACTTCGTCAGGTAGTTCCAGCGGCAGCGTTGGCATACCTCGACGACGTAGACCTTGAATCGGCCAAACTGGGTAGCCATCGCCCCCAGCTCAGCGCTGCACCGCACTCGACCTGAGTAGGGCCCGAGCTCATCGCCGTACACATAGGTGACGGTGACAAAACCCTGATCACGGCAGACGGGGCACGGCAGCGGCGTTAGTTCACCGTGGAATTTTGCGGCCCGAAGCAAATAGATATCGGCGTCGCAGAACTCACTGCTCAACGCGCCGCCATTGAAAAAAGTATGTAGTGCACTTCGCCGCTGCAGCGCGAAGTCGACGACCGACCGAGGTGCCGCCGGGTCCGCGACGTTCTCGGGTTCGGCGAGTGGCTCCGGCCTACTGGACTTGCTGCCCTTACCGGGTTCACCCCGAACGACACTGCCCCGCACACCTAAGCGTCGCGGCACGGCCATAAGACCAGATCCTAAGTGATGCTTCGGATACCGGCCGCGGATCACCGCCAACCGCTGGGTGCACCCGAGTACCCCGAGCAGTTGACGAATATATCGGGGCGATATATCGTTAGGACATGGCCGTCCGTACCGATCTCCTCGAGTTCGCCTCCTTGGGCGTGCTATCTGCCGGCCCAATGCACGGTTACGCACTGCGCAAAGCCTTAACCGAGATCCTCGGCCCATTCCGCGCGCTGTCCTATGGCTCGCTGTACCCATGCCTGCGACGCCTCCAAGATCGTGGCTGGATCGAGCAACTAGGTGCGGTCGCTGGTGCCACCACCAAACGCGCGCGGGTGGTTTATGCGCTGACCGGTGACGGCAAGGACGCCTTCACCGAATGGGCGAACCAACCCGGTTCTGATGCTTGGGACGACGAAGGCTTCGCAACTCGGTTGGCTTTCTTCTCGCGCACCGAGGCGAACGTGCGACTGCGCATCCTCGAAGGTCGCCGGTCGCGTTTGGAAGAACGACTTGCCCTCATGCGCGAATCGATGAAACGCGGTCGTGATCGGATGGACACCTTTTTGCTGCAAATGCAGGAGCACGGGGTTGACGGCGCGGAGCGTGAAGTCAGTTGGCTCAACAGTTTGATACTTGCCGAAAGAAACCTGCCAAAACCAGGACCATCAAATCCCCCACAGGGAAATAGGAGTCGGAAATGAGCTCAATTCGTGTCGCGGTTGTTGGAGTAGGCAACTGCGCCTCATCACTCGTGCAAGGTGTGGAGTTCTACAAGGACGCTGATCCAGCCGAGGTGGTGCCGGGCTTAATGCACGTGCAGTTCGGGCCGTACCACGTGCGCGACGTTGAATTCGTTGCCGCCTTCGATGTTGACTCCAAGAAAGTCGGACTTGATATTGCTGATGCCATAGGTGCCTCGGAGAACAACACCATCAAGATCTGCGATGTGCCACCATGGGGGGTCACCGTGCAACGCGGCCATACCTTGGATGGCCTCGGTAAGTATTACCGCGAAATGATCACCGAGTCAGACGCTGAGCCGGTGGACGTTGTCGCCGCCCTTAAGGCGGCCCGCGTTGACATTGTGGTGTGCTACCTGCCGGTTGGTTCCGATGCCGCCGCCAAGTTTTACGCGCAGTGCGCCATTGATGCGGGTTGTGGTTTCGTTAATGCACTTCCGGTTTTCATCGCCGGAACCCCAGAGTGGGCCAAGAAGTTCGAGGATGCCGGGCTACCAATTGTCGGCGACGACATCAAGAGCCAGGTCGGTGCCACGATCACACACCGAGTAATGGCCAAGTTGTTCGAAGACCGCGGTGTCGTTCTCGATCGCACCTACCAACTAAATGTTGGTGGCAACATGGACTTCATGAACATGCTCGAGCGGGACCGCCTTGAGTCAAAGAAGATCTCCAAGACCCAATCGGTCACCTCCCAGGTGGGCCATGACCTCGGGGCCCGCAATGTGCACATCGGCCCATCCGATTACATCGCATGGCTCGACGACCGCAAGTGGGCATTTGTCCGCTTGGAAGGTCGGGCCTTTGGCAATGTGCCGCTGAACTTGGAGTACAAGCTTGAAGTCTGGGATTCGCCCAACAGTGCCGGGGTGATCATTGACGCGGTGCGTGCCGCCAAGATCGCCATGGACCGCGGCATCGGCGGCCCAATCCTCTCCGCCTCCTCGTACTTCATGAAGTCTCCGCCGATTCAGTACAACGACAGTGAGGCCAAGCGCGCCGTTGAGGACTTCATCTCCGGCACTATCGAGCGGTAAACCACCCAGGGCCAGACTCCCGACAAACTCTTTTTCGCGCCAATTAGCTACGGGACACTTCACTTCAACATTCGAGCCAATCAGTTAGCGTGCTTGGTGGTCGCTACTGCTACCACTTCTCGTCTTCTTCTTGCTGATTAACTGAGGTGTCGAAGAACATCGCACCGAGGGCGATGGCTCCTTGCGTTTGGTAACCTGTAGCGTCGGATTTGTGGTTGCGCTGCCCGCCCTTCGCGAAGTGCTTGCACGTCCGGATTTTCGAAAACTCTGGTCGGTGCGCTTGGTCGGCCAATTCTCCGATGGGCTGCTGCAAGCCGCCCTCACAACCTTTGTGCTGTTCTCCCCAGAACGCCAACCCGATGCGGTTAAAGTTGCCGCCGCATTTGCGATCCTCTACCTGCCCTACTCCATCATTGGCCCATTCGCCGGGGTGTTCCTAGATAGGTGGCGGCGCCGCAATGTGCTCGTGCGGGCAAACCTGCTCAAAGCCTTGGTCACCTTGCCCATCGTTGCGTTGGTGCTCGCTGGCAATGACGGACTTTGGCTCGGAGTGGGCGTACTTACCGTGTTGGGTATCGGACGTTTCGTCCTGGCCGGATTGTCCGCATCGCTGCCGCATGTGGTGGACGGACGCGACCTCGTGACGGCGAATGCACTAACGCCGACTTCAGGGACAATCGCCGCCGCCATCGGTGCACTGTTCGGTGTCACCCTTCGCGGCGTAATGGGTGGTGGTGACTTCGGCAGCCAAGTGGTGCTAGTGGTCGCTGCGGCCGGTTTCGCGCTGGCAGGCTTGCTCGCAGTTCGTCTCGGCAAGGACACCTTGGGGCCAAGCGGAGGGAAGCCCGCCGACACCGTGCGCGGTGTGCTCATTGGCCTAATAGGCGGGGTGCGGGTGCTAGGCCGTAACCACATCCCGCGCCGGGCGATCACCGTGGTCGGCATGCACCGCATTGCCTTTGGTATTTTGACCGCCGGTGCGCTCTTGCTAGTGCGCGGAACTTTCAATGAGATGGTTCAGGCAGATTCAGCACTGGGTCAATTTGCGATCATCACCGCAGCCGCCGCCATCGGTGCCCTTCTCGGGGCGGCGGTAACCCCCGGGGCGACCCGCCGGTTCGGGGCCGTTCGCTGGTCGGCTTTTGCCCTTCTGCAGGCCGGCACCATTGGCGCCGGCTTGATTTTCATCGGTGCGATGGCACCCGCATTCACCGCCGTACTCGGTGGTGCGCTATCCATGGGATTCGCGGGTCAATCGGTAAAGGTGTGCTCGGACACCTTGATCCAGCGGCATCTCCCAGACGATCACCTAGGTCGCACCTTCGCCTTGTTCGACATGATCGTAAATGTGGCTTTGGTTTTCGGAATCACTTTGATGGCCTTAATAGCCCCGAAAAGTGGACAAGCACCCTGGGCCTACGCCGGGGTTGGCGTCTTACTTATTGCCGCAGCCACCTGGTACCGGGCGGGTAGGGGTAATAGACTCCCCTCCACCGCCACTTCGTCAGACCAATAAAGACGTAATCGGTCTGGCCAGTGAGACCTTTAGGAGCCTCATGAGCGACGTTTCGACCGCAGATAAGCGCTGGGGCATCAGGTCAATTGCCGCTGTTCTAATCTTCATCATTGCCGCAGCGCTCACCCCGATTGCAATGGTCGGCCACTGGGGTCATGCCACGATCGTCGACGACGAGCAGTTTATCGCCACTGTCGTTCCGTTGGCTGACTCGCCAGAGGTGCAGGCCGCAGTCACCGAGGCTGTGACCGAAGCAATCGTCAAGCAGGTAGACACCTCAGCAATTATTGGTGACTTTCTCGGCGGGCTCCTGAACAATGATCAACTCTCCTCGGCATTGTCCGCACCTATCGCAGCGGGCGTTAACAAGCTAATTGGGCAAATAGTCGAAGGCTTCATCACCTCCGACGCCTTCCAGAAACTGTGGAGCACCCTTGCCAGTGCGATCCAAAAGAGTGTCGTGGCGATTCTCGAGGGCGGTAATGAAGGCCCCGTGCAGATGCAAGGCGACCAACTCGTCCTTGACATCAGCGACCTACTGACGGCGGTTCAAGCGCAACTTGTTTCCCAAGGTGTCACCATTGCTGACAAGGTCACCGTCCCGGATTCTGATCGCCAAATCGTGCTCTTTGAAGCACCTGCCGTCGCGCAGTTGCAGTTCATCTACTCACTTGCCTCGCCGATTCTGCAATGGTTCCCACTGCTGATAGCCATCTTGTTCGGCCTAGCGATCACTTTGGCTCGGCTTCGGCCCCGCATGGTGCTCGCCGTTGGTATCGCACTGGTTGTAACGAGTGGTCTCACCACTTGGGCGCTGGGCGTCGGTAAGACTTTCTTCGTCGATCAACTCGCCGGTACGGTCTTCGGCGGGGCTTCGGGGATTTTCTGGAATACGTTGTTGAACTACCTGAACGTGGGGCTACAGGGTTTGCTC
>JAQCEO010000046.1 GCA_027729805.1 Actinomycetota bacterium | reverse complement strand
GTCTTCATGTTCGCCGAGTCTGCCGGTCGAGCGGTGGTGGTAGTTCGCCCGCTTGATACCGGCCAACTTGTCGACTTGTGTGAGCAAAATGGTGTCCCACTGGCCCAGATCGGGCTTGTCTTAACTGCATCGAACTTGGATTTCGCTGACCTCTTTACTGTCACCCTGGACGACCTAAGGCGCGAGCATGAGCGCACCCTACCGGAACTTTTCGGCTAGTCAGATGACGGCGGCTCCTTCGTCTATCACCGAGGTGCTGGCGGTTTTTGCCCGTGGGGAGGAGCCGTCGGCCGCCTTAGTCAAAGCCGCAGTTAAGGAATCACTGGCGGTATTGATCGCTGTTGCACCCGGACGTAGTGTCGAAGTACGAATCCCGCCCTATGCCGCGGTCCAGGCCATCCCCGGGCGCACGCATCGACGTGGCACCCCGTCGGCGGTGGTCGAAACCGACGCGCGCACTTGGCTGGAATTATGTATTGGGTTACTGGAGTGGACTCAGGTGACCAATCGGGTTCGGGCCAGTGGCGAACGATCGGATTTATCTGCTTGGCTCCCCCTCTTCGACGGCTGAAATCTGCCCGGTTAATGGTTGCGTGCCGACGGCCGGGGCCGAGCATTAAATCGCGTAGGCTGATGCCGTGCCCCGCGGTGATGGACTTCTTTCACATGACCTCCTCCCGGGTGAAAAGGGACCCCAAGATGCGTGCGGCGTCTTCGGTGTTTGGGCGCCGGGTGACGAAGTCGCCAAGCTCACCTACTTTGGGCTCTACGCATTACAGCACCGGGGTCAAGAATCGGCCGGCATGGCCGTTAGCGATGGCGGTCAGATTCTCGTATACAAAGACATGGGTCTAGTTTCCCAAGTGTTCACCGAAGCGAATCTCGAATCACTGCGTGGGCACGTCGCGATCGGCCACACGCGTTATTCGACGACTGGTGCCAGTGTGTGGGAAAACGCGCAGCCGACATTTAGGTCGACGGCAACAGGGCACCTTGCGCTCGGACACAACGGCAACATCACCAACACCGCGGCCCTGCGCCGACGGCTGATAGAGCTATCACGTGGATCAGGTGAGCTACCCCTTGACACACCGGTTGAAGCGTCAAGTGATACCGATGTGCTAGCCGCATTGATCGCATCGCATCCGGATTTGAGTGTGATGGCGGCTGCGATGGAAGAACTCCCGCACGTCAAGGGTGCGTTCTCACTCGTTTTCATGGATGACGACGCCCTGTATGGCGCACGCGACCCGCAGGGGATCCGCCCACTTTCCCTCGGTCGGCTCGAGCACGGCTGGGTGTTGGCGAGTGAAACCGCGGCCTTAGACATCATCGGTGCGTCTTTCGTCCGCGAGATTGAGCCGGGCGAAATCATCGTCATTGATGACCAAGGGGTGCGCTCGGAGCGATTTGCTGAAGCCGACCCCAAAGGCTGCCTTTTCGAATACGTGTATCTGGCTCGCCCTGATACCACCATCGCGGGCCGCAGTGTTCAGGCGACCCGTGTTGAAACCGGGCGCATCCTCGCACGCGAACACCCAGTTGATGCCGATCTTGTTATCCCGGTCCCCGAATCTGGGCGCTATGCCGCAATCGGCTACGCGCAGGAGTCGGGCATTGTGTTCTCTGAAGGTCTGGTGAAGAACGCGTATGTGGGCCGCACTTTCATCCAGCCGTCGCAATCAATTCGCCAACTTGGTATCCGCTTGAAATTGAATCCGCTGCGTGAAGTAATCGGTGGGCAAAGACTTGTTGTCGTTGACGATTCCATCGTGCGCGGCAATACGCAGCGCGCATTGGTGCGCATGCTGCGTGAGGCGGGGGCCCGCGAGGTGCACGTGCGTATTTCCAGCCCCCCTGTTGAGTGGCCCTGCTTCTACGGCATTGATTTTGCAAGCAGGTCAGAGCTGGTGGCGAACGGACTCACCGTTGAGGAAATCTGCCGTTCGATTGGCGCCGATTCACTCGGCTATGTTTCCCTTGACGCACTAGTTGCGGCAACGACAATTCCTAAGGAGAAACTGTGCCGTGCCTGTTTCGACGGGGTCTATCCCGTTGAACTTCCAGAGGCACAATTCTTGGGCAAGCAGTTATTCGAAGGTATTGAAAGGCGAGCGCTGGACGGTACCTTTGATATTGATGGTGTCGCCACGATGGTTGGCGGCGGCGCCGCCGATGCGCTGGAAAGGCCATGACAGGAGCTTCATACGCGGCAGCCGGGGTTGACGTTGAAGCTGGCGAGCGGGCTGTTGAGTTAATGCGCGCCTCGGTCAAGGCGGCACAGCGGCCCGAGACAATCGGTGACTTCGGTGGGTTCGCCGGGCTATTCGATGCCTCGGCCTTAACCAAGTACCGCAAGCCACTACTTGCTACCTCAACAGATGGTGTCGGCACTAAGGTCGCGGTTGCTCGCGCAATGGACGTGCACGACACCATCGGCATCGATCTCGTAGCGATGGTGGTAGACGACTTAGTTGTCGTAGGTGCTGAACCACTTTTTCTAACCGACTACATCGCCACCGGATCGGTTGTGCCAGAGCGGATCGCGGCGATCGTGTCTGGTATTGCAGCCGGCTGCCAATTGGCTGGTTGCGCGTTACTTGGGGGTGAGACAGCCGAGCACCCGGGTTTGATGGCACCTGATGAGTACGACCTAGCGGGCGCCGGTACCGGTGTGGTCGAAGCTGATTCGCTCCTGGGCCCTGGTCGAGTAGTCGCAGGCGATGTCTTGGTCGCGATGGCCGCATCCGGCCTGCACTCCAATGGCTATTCCCTGGCTCGTTATGTGCTCTTAGGTGACAAGGGCCCGGGCCTTGACACTTATCTAACTGAACTTGATCGGACCGTTGGCGAGGAGTTACTTGAACCGACACGGATCTACGCGAAAGACGCCTTGGCGCTGATCGACGCGGTGCCAGTGCATGGGTTAAGCCATGTGACCGGCGGCGGGCTCGCCGCCAATATTGCACGAGTGCTGCCGCCACAGCTGGCGGCGGTGGTAGATCGGACCACTTGGGCGCCCCTGCCGATCTTCAATCTCATTGGGGGCTTGGGCGCGGTTGATCAACTCGAGCTTGAGCGCACCTTGAATATGGGTATCGGAATGGTCGCGATTTTGCCGGCGGGTACCGCGAGCCAGGCAATTGATTTACTTACCGGCCGCGGGGTGGGAGCATGGGTCTGCGGTGTGGTGCGCGAACGCCGCGATGGTGAACTAGGTGATGCGCCCGCAAAGGGCGGCGGTGGCGGTGCGGTTACCCTCGTGGGCCAGCAGCAAACCGGCTGAGGTTAGTCAGCAGGTTCGTCGTAATACTTCGCGTACGGGTCGTCCTCTAGCGCATCACTCGAATCGTCGGTGTCACCCGTTCGCCCTGCTGCCGCATTATTACCCGCACTGCCAGCCAACTCTGCTTGCAGCCGATCAAGATCGGTCTGCGGCCCGCCGTACTTCAACTCGCGGGCAACCTTGGTTTGTTTGGCTTTTGCCCGGCCGCGCCCCATGGCTCGACCCCCTCATCCGGGACTATCGCCCCAGTCGTGTGGACGGAAGTTGCGTCTGCGGCCGGGGAACCCGGGCCGCCCCGCGTGCACTCACAATACCGGTTCGTCGCGGCGGACGTTAACCGCGGCCCGCGATTCGGTCCTCGGCCAGGGCTTCCGCGGCGGCCATCGGGGTACAGCCGGTGAGTTGGGCCCGGGCCAGCACCTTTTCGGTGGTCGTGAAAACTTGCATGACTTTGGCCCGAGCCCGCTCCAGATCGCAGCCGGCGAGTTCTTCGGCCACCTGGATCACGCCCCCGCAGTTGACCACAAAATCCGGGGCGTAGAGCACCCCGCGGCCGGCCAACACGCCCGCCACCTCGGGGGCGGCCAACTGGTTATTGGCCCCACCGCAGATCAGTGGGACGCTCAGGTGTTCGGCTAACTCCATGGTCAAGAACCCGCCCATGGCATTGGGGGAGAGCACATCTAGGTCGGTGGCAAGTAGCCCCGCGGTTGACTCCAGGACTTGAACCTGCGGGTACTTTTCGAGTACGCCGGCCAAGGTCGCCGTAGCGGGATCGACAACATAGACACTGGCGCCCTCGTCAATCAAGTGGCCGATCAGCCGGCCACCGACTTTGCCAGCACCGACCACCCCGACCCGGCGCCCGGCCAGGTCGCAGGTCCCCCAGACCTGCCCCGCCGCCGCGCGCATGGCCTGCCAGACGCCGACGGCGGTCAAGATCCCGCTGTCGCCAAGGCCGCCGCTCTCCGGGGACCGGCCGGTGGTCCACCGGCAGGTCTGGCCGATGGTGTCCATGTCCGCAACACTCATGCCGACGTCACCGGCGGTTATGTAACGGCCATTGAGTGAGGCGACGAGTCGACCAAATGCGTGCAGCACCTCGACCGACTTGTTCCCCGGATCACCAAAGATGACACCTTTACCGCCACCATGATCGAGTCCGGCGAGGGCATTCTTATAGGTCATCGCGCGCGACAATCGCAGCGCATCATGGCGAGCAGCTTCCGTCCGCCTAGGTTGATCCCCAGATTCGGGTCGATCCGCATAACAGGACATGCGGACGCCACCAAGTGCCGGGCCCAGCACGGTCGAATGCACCGCGATGACCGCTTGCATACCACTGGCCTCGTCGTACGCGACCACCAATTCTTCATGGCCGGCGAAATCTGCCCACGGCCCCGTTAATTCCGTGTTGGCCATGGCCGCCCCTTCGGTGTTCGGATCACGATTTACCAGAAATATGTTTAAATTGTCCGTTTTCGCTTGCTGCCTGCTGACGTCGGTGGAACAGTAGGGCCGGTGGGTCCGGTCAGATTAGCCGGGCTGTCCACGTCATAGGAGGTGCGGATGGCTGGACGTAACCCGGAGATCGAGCCATTGCTCACGCCGGCCGAGGTGGCAGCGTTGTTCCGCGTTGATCCAAAGACGGTTACGCGCTGGGCCAAGGCGGGCAAGTTGACGTGCATCCGGACCCTTGGCGGGCATCGGCGCTATCGGGCCGGCGAGGTGCAGGCACTTTTGGAGATACAAGGCCCTACGCAACCAGTCGATCAGCGCTAAGTCGACCGCACGTTGGGTTTGTTAACCGGGTGCCACCAAGGCGTGCACCTCCTGTACCCTTGCAATTTAGTTGGTATTCAATTTGGGTCGATCAAATTTGAGGTGGGCAAATGCTGAGGATCGTTGGCTACATCGATGCCGGGTCTGGCTCATATCTGCTGGCGGCAATCGCCAGTGGCGCGGCCGGTACCTGGTTCTTTCTTCGATCAAAGTTTGCCGATCTGCGCGGTCGGGGTGCCAAGAACTCTGAGCAGACCTCTGACATCACCGCCTCCGAGTAGTGCCCGCGGCACCTATTGGGTCGGTGAGTTTTCGCGACCCTGAGAATGCCGCCTTCTGTCACGAAGGAGTCTGGTACCGGATCGCGGGCCCAGTATCGACCGGGGCCTTGACCTTACTCCTCGAGTCACCTCTAGCTGGGCAGTTGATAAGCGATGGGTCGCTAATCGCATTTGCATCCGCAACCGACGACAAAACTAGTGAAGTGCTGCGCGTCTATGCTGCGATGTCTGGGCGCAAACCGCAGCCCGGGTCCAGAGTATTTGTCGTAGCCACTGCACCTTTGATTACCTATCCGTGGGAGTGGCCCAACTCTTTACTCGAGGCCGCGGCGAAACTAACCTTGACACTACGCATGCGACTTCTCGGGATTGGCTTGGATTTAAAGGACGCATCCGCGCTCAACGTGCAATTCGTTGGCATGAATCCGGTATTCATCGACATCGGTTCGATCGAAATCTGGCGGCCTAACCCGTCCTGGAATGCCTCACGCCAGTTCATCGAACACTTCATCAACCCGCTCGCCGTCGGCTCAGGTGAGCGCGTTACCGCAGCCGAGGCGTGGGAGTTATCGCGGCACCGTGGCCTAAAGTCCGATGCGGCCCGGCAACTGTTGCCGAAGGGTAAGCGCCGGAGCATGTCACTGCGGTTGCTGCAAGCGACCACTCGGCCGGTTGCAGCCAATGCTCCGAGTGAAACCCAGTTTGCGGAGCGTGCGGCGCGAAACAAAGAGCTCGCACTCAAAGCCACCATTGGATTGACTCGCAGGCTGTTGAAACAAGTGGGCAAATTGCACGGCACCGCGCACATCACAACCTGGGTCGATTACGGCAGCCGTGAGCATTACGGCACGGAAGATCTAGTGCGTAAATCGGATTTTGCTTCCGACTTTGTCAATGCTTCGCCGGGTCGGGGTAATTTAGTTCTCGATGTTGGCGGCAATGACGGTTTCACTGCATCGCACCTAGTTCGCAGTGCCGATGCAAATGTCATCGTCCTTGATGCCGATGCCGGCGCACTGGATGTCCTCTACTCGGGTATCTCGGCCACCACCGATCTAGCCGGTCGAGTTACACCAATACTTGGAGATATCACCAACCTATTCCCAGCCTCAGGCCTACTAGACACCGAGTATTCGGCTTTTACCGAGCGGATCTGGCCAACGGCTATTACCTGCCAGGCCGTGCTTCATCACATTGTCATCACCCAGGGCACCCCGATGGGATTCGCGGTTGAGGCACTGGCCAGATTTGGTGCACCGGTCCAGATCGAGTTCGCCAATGAAGATGATGCGAAGGTCAAGATCCTTATCTCGCAGATTCCAAATTGGCAGGGTGCCTATTCTACCGAGGTGCTCTTGGCGGCGCTCCAGGCCAGATTCGCTAATGTCGAAGTAGTTGGCACGACTGCACCGACTCGAATTGTTGTTAATGCTTGGAATCAATTGGATTCGCGGTGACCGGGGACCGAAAATCCTTCGCAGCACGGATCGGAGCGCGCCGGAACACCAACCCCCGCGATATAGCAGCGTGGTTGATAGCACCGTTCATCCTGGTAGTGCTAATCCCGGCAAATGAGAAGATCTCCAGCAATGCGGTTTTCTTCGCGGCCCATAGTGTCACGCCGATCACCTGGGTTGTTGTGCTCACTATCTTCCTTATTAGCTTTTGGCTGCTGCTCATCGCGCTATTTGCACTGATTCGGCGCGGGGTTAAGCCACCGACTTTCGACGTGATTGCGTCGGTCATGATGTTTGTTTCTACTTGGTTTCTCGCAGGCAATCTGGTATCACGCCTCCTGAACTCGAGTGCTTCGATATTGGGCCCGGTAATCGGCTTAGTCATCGCGGCATTACTAACCCAACTTTCGCGCCGCATGATGATGGGCACAGTTCTGGTGATCTTTGCAGCTATTGCTGCGGTGTTCCCGGTTGTTATGAGCTTGACAGTTGGTAGTGATGTATCCGCGGCTGAACTGAAGTTCACTGCCACCGAGAGTCGACCGAATATCGTCTGGGTTATCTCCGATGAATTGCAGTATCCACTCGCCTTTGATGAACAAGGCGAGGTGCGAGGGGAGCTGCCGAATCTAGCCAAGTTGCAGGAGACTGCGACCACCTACACCCATGCCTATGCGGCGGCGAATTACACCGACTATGCCGTGCCGTCACTGCTCACCGGGATTTCGGATGTAGCAGCTGCGGGAGTGGATCGTATGGCGAAGGTGCGTAGCGGCATTGGGATTGTGCCGAGCTTGGCGGCCGAGTACTCGGTGGTGATGCAGTCGCCGATCTATCAATTCGAATGTGATACCACGGCCTGCGCGAGCACAGGTTCGGACCAGGACTTAAATATCGTCATCCGATACTTGAATTTTGCGAAGGATGCGGCCGCAGTAGCCGGCCGCAGTGCCCTTGCCCCACCATTTTCGACAGTATTTCCGTCCCTTGATGGCAAGTGGCGGGATTTTTGGAGTGGCGGCGATGAATTCGGCGACAACGCCGAGGGCAATTCGGTCCAAAAAGTGATCGCGGGCATAGATCGAACGCACGCAACTGACACCAGCAATCCGATATTCGTTTTGTGGCATACCATCCGCACCCATGCGCCTTGGTCAGTTGACCGCGAGGGTAAGGAGATCTACCCGGCTCGGCTACCGGTTGTTGAAGGCGCCCATATGGTTGGCAGTGACAAGGATGGGCTGTATTCATCACCCGAACTGCAGTCGATGGAACGAAGGCTGTATGCGAACTCAGCGGTTGATTTCGATCGCCAAATGGGTGAGCTGCTCGAGGCGCTAACGGCCGCCGGGCTATTCGACAACACAATGATTATTGTCACCGCCGATCACGGCGCTGGCATCACCGTCGCAAGGGATCGGCGCATGGGCGACACCGATCAGCAGCGGTGGACCGAAGTCGCGCACGTACCCTTGCTGATTAAGGAACCGGGCCAGGTAACGGCGAAAACAGTATCCCGGCCAAGATCCACCGGGCAAATTGCGCAGAGCGTTGTCGATACGGCGCTCGCGGTTACTGCGCCGGAACTCACCTTGTCACCGGGCCTTGGGCAGGACCTGCCAACTGGACCGGTCTTCACCACCATCGCCTACGGTGGGGTGTTGACCCCTTGGGTCTACTCCGCCGGCCCCGAACCGTCGCCGTGGCTGGCCGAGGACTTGACGCCACCTGACCCACGGCACCCCTTTGCAATTGGTGTCGACCTAGAACTCCTTGGTGAGCAGGTGCCCGCGGGCTGGACAGAAGTCGCCGGCGCCACCATCGACGCGCTACCTGGTGAGTCAGAGCAGCAACTTCTGGTGGTTGATCGTCCCACAAATTCTTGCCCCGCAACTAGCCCGGTCGGGTTGATCAGCGCACGCGGCATGGTGATCGGCTCGGTGCTTTGGGAGCAGGGACGGCAGGTGAGCGGGCCCAGGACGCGTGGTTGGGCTATTGTGCCGCGGAAAAATGATTACGCTGTCTGGTGCGCTAACTGAGGTCACTTGAAATGGGACTCAATGAATAACCAAACCACCACCGGGCCCGCGCATGTGCGCACCTTGGCCGTTGATATCGGTGGTTCGGGGGTCAAAGCCTCGGTACTGAACCAGCAGGGTGAGATGGTTGCGGATCGAGTTCGTATCGATACTCCATACCCGTGTCCACCGGCCACCTTGGTATCAACCATCGAACAAGTAGTGAGCGGGATGCGCGATGTGCACAGAGCCTCGGTTGGCTTCCCTGGTTTAGTTCGGGGCGGCTATGTGGTCGAAGTCCCCTCACTATCGCGCCGCGAATACGACGGTGAACTGGATCCGGAGTTGACGGCTGCATGGGCGGGTTTTGATCTAGGGGGCACCCTTGCTAAGACATTCGAGGTGCCGACCAAGGTGGTAAATGACGCCGACATGCAAGGCTGTGCGGTTGTTAAAGGCGGTGGCCTTGAATTCGTTATGACACTAGGGACCGGTGTGGGCACCGCACTTTTCTATGACTCAAAACTCCTACCGCATTTGGAGTTATCACACGGCAGATTTTCTAGGCAGTTGACTATTGACAAAGCCCTGGGCAATGTGGAACTCAAGAACATCGGTAACAAGGAATGGGCCGAGCGCGTTAAAGCTTGTGTCGATATCTTCGCCGAGATGCTCTGGTTTGATCACATCTATATCGGTGGCGGTAACGCGAGATTGCTTAAGGACTCGCAATTTGGTCCAAAGACAACGATAATCTCAAATTCCGCTGGCATCATCGGTGGCGTCAGAGTCTGGGAACTAGATCAGCAGTGATTGGCCGGGTAGCTTCAGAAGACTGTTAGGGGTCGACAAGTGTCAGGTATTTCTCGGCGCCGATTCATCGCTGGGGCGACCGCGCTCGCTGCGGGCTGGGGCTTATCACGGGAGTTAGTTGGTGTCGCGCTTTCGGCCCCACTACGCGTAGTTGAGGTTCCAACAACGTTGTCGCAAACTATCAAGATGTCGAGCCAGACCGTGCGTGGTTCGTACCGAACTTTGTTGGCTGGTCCCGGCGAGGCATATATCCCAAGATTCGATTGCCTTGGGCGGGCGGCTAGCGCCGGGCGGCAAAGCACCCGAAGGTCACTGCTTTATTTGGCGCACCTTTCCGATATTCACATCATTGATGCGCAGGCACCTGCTCGGATGGACGCAGCCCAAGAGCTTGCCCCTGATTTACTCGTTGATGCTTGCCGCCCCCAAGACGTCCTCACCGTGCATGTTCTTGCCTCAATGGTCGAAAGTGTTACTAACGCACAGACCAGCCCGGTTACCGGCGCACCGCTCGCGGCGGCCTTCAGCACGGGCGATAGTGCTGACAACATGTCCAACCTTGAAACCCGGTGGTACATTGACGCGCTCGACGGCAGCACGATCACCGCCAACAGTGGTGCGGTAGGCAGTTATGAAGGACCACAGGTTTGGCCGGAGGCGACCTACGCCTATCACCCGGAGGACCCCAGCGGTGATCTTTATGGCGCTTATGGGTTCCCGACCTTGCCCGGCATGCTGCTCGCCGCGGTGAGTGCGCCGGTTCGCTCGGCAGGCCTACCGGTGCCTTGGTTCGCGGTTTACGGCAATCATGACTCGACCTACATGGGCACATTTGCTCCTGATGCGTCCCTGCGGGCGTGGGCGGTCGGCGGGCGCAAGGCAGCAACCAGCGACGGGTTGGCGGTGGCTTGGGCTAACGGTCTGGCAAGTAATGCGAGTGCGCTGCAGCGAATGGTTAACTCGGTTACCCAAAACTTTGGATTGCTCCCGGGGATCCGGCGGGTGACGCCAGATCCGGCCCGGCGATTGCTGCAACGTACCGAGTTCATGGAGCAGCACCTTGATACCCCCGTGAACCCCGGGCCGGTTGGCCATGGGTTCACCCAAGCCAATGTTGATAGCGGTGAGACTTGGTGGGCGTTGGATCTAAATCCGTTCATTCGAGTATTCGGGTTGGACACGTGCAATTTGGTGTCCGGTGCCGATGGCGCTGTGTCGAAGACGCAATTCGATTGGCTCCAAGGACAACTTGCGAAGTGCCAGTCGGAGGGCAAGCTCGCCATGGTGCTCAGCCACCACAACTCAACGACACTGGAGAATCCCGCCGAACCGGTATTTGGTGCAGGTGGCCCGTTGATCCACGCCGAGAAGTTTGTGGCAATGCTGCAGCAGTATCCGGCCTGCATTGCGTGGATCAATGGCCACACCCACATCAACACCATCTTCGCGCACCGAAGGCCTGATGGCAGCGGTGGTTTCTGGGAGATCACTACCGCTTCCTGTGTCGATTTCCCGCAGCAGCAGCAGCTCATTGAGTTGGTGGACAATCGTGACGGCACCATGTCGATTTTCGTTACCGCACTTGATCATGCTGCCGACCCAACCTGGACAACCGGTAACTACTCCCAAAGTGGGCTGGCGTCACTGAGTCGTGAGCTCGCGGCCAATCACTGGCTGGAGAATCCGGCCATGAGCATGGGATCGCCACTTGATCGAAACACCGAGTTACTCCTCCCGGCGCCGTTTGACTTGTCAACGATTCCGGATGAATTGCTGGAAGCCGAGCAAATGAAGGCGACTGCTCGTCTATTGGCCAATGCGAGCCAAGCATGAGGCGCCGTATCGCGGTTGCGGTATTTGCCGGGGCGATCTTGGTGTCAGGTTGTTCGCAAATTGACTCCCTCGACCCGGGTCAGGTGTTTAACCATTTTCCGATCGCCACTTTGACTATTGCGGTCGGGGATGTATTGGTAGCTGAATCTGTGCCTATTCTCGTGGCACCGACATGTACACAGGGTCCAACATCCTTTACCTGCAATGGCACCACCATCGCTGATGAAGCAATCACGGTGTCAGCCAGTATCACCGAGCCGCAAGTGATGACAATTCAAGTTGGGGCCCAAGTAATTTATGACGGCAGTGTCCAAGATGTGCTGGATGCGGCCTCGCAGGTAGCACCATGATTGCAGCCTTTAAGGTGAAGCTGGCCTGGGCGATCATCGTGCCGGCAGTAGTTCTCAATGCGTTTTTACAAGCGCTGCTGGTCCTTGGAAATCCGGTGGGCGGGTGGTCCTTGACGCCCATTGTCTTTGCGGTGTTGTCGTTCCTCATCTTGGTGAAAGCCCTGGACCTGGTAATACTCGCCGCCTTGCAAGCAGCAGCGGGGGCGGTTGACTTCCGCGGCGTCATCCTCATCCGCTGGCGTCAGTACGGCAGACTACTTTTCTGGGCACTTGGTTTGCTAATCGTGGTCGCCGCCGGGTTGACCCTCTATGTGGTCCCCGGCCTCATCGTGTTGGCTATTACCCCCTATCTGCTCATTGCGGTCGTCGATGGCGAGTCGAGTCCGATCAAGGCAAACTTCCGGGCGATAGGCAGCCGCCCGGGGCGCTGGCTGATCACCACCATCGCGATGGGTGCGATCGCCGGGCTGCTCTGGGTACTCGCGGTGGCAAACACTTTCTTCATCACTGGAGCCCCGGCTTCGTTTATTGCTTGGCTGGCATTCGGTTTCATTGCAAGTTGGTTCACGTTCACTTGGGTGCCGATTTGGCGGGGAGCCAACCCGAAGTAGTCACCCCGGGTCCTAGTGTGAGGGTGCGATTGTGCCTAGCCCTGCTAGGCACTTGGTGTCGGCGGCGCCACTAGGTTGTTGGATTTGTACTTGTTGGGATTCTTTGACCGGCGCCTTGCCTAAGCGCCCCCGGAGAAGTAGCCGGGATGGTTGTTTTTCCTTCCTCTTCCGCTAATTGTTCCTCGACCACTGTTATGGTGCGGACTGGTCCTGGTGGGTTCTTCAAGTGGGGGTGTGTGATGGTGCTTGGGAGTGCGCAGACCTTCAGTATGGGTCACCGAATCAGGGTCGGGGTGTTCGCGGGAGTGCTTGTCGCTGGCCTGCTGGCGGGCGCGGGTGCGGGTGCGGCGCAGGCGCAGTCACCTGCGAAGAAGGTTACGAAGTGCGAGCTCGGTGGCAAGTGCAAGGTGGGCGACCGGGGTCCGGGCGGGGGTGTGGTTTTCTTGCTGCCGTCGTCCAAGGGCAACCCGACAGGGAAGTATTTCGAGGCGGCGCCAGCGGGATGGTCAGCGGGAGACAACCCGGAAGAAGTGTGGTGTAACGATTCGGAATTGTTTGTTGCTGGGACGAAGACACCGATAGGGGCGGGTGCGGCGAACACCGCCTTAATGATCGCCTCATGTTCCTCAGGTGCCGGTAACGCGGCTCACGCGTACGCCGGTGGTGGGAAGACCGATTGGTTCTTGCCCTCCAAGGATGAGTTGAACGCGTTGTATAAGCGGCGAGCCAAAGTTGGCGGGTTTGGGGATCTCTACTGGAGTTCCTCGCAGTACCATGCGAGCAGCGCGCGGGACCAGCACTTCACCAATGGGTATCAGCACCACCACCCCAAGCTCAACGCGGTCGGCGTCCGTCCGGTGCGGGCTTTTTAACTACGTATCAATTTAGCTATTCATCGATACATCGCGGCCCTGCTGTTCGACCACTTTCGTCGGGAGCCCTCTCGTCGAGCAAACAAAAAAAAGGGAAGGTAAGAAGTGAGATCGCAGCGTCAGCAGGCCCTGCTCGGGGCCTTTGCAGTATCCGCACTCGTACTCAGCGCGTGCAGCTCAGGATCCTCGGAGTCTGCAAGCCCCACCGCAGCCACGCCAGCGGTAGAGTCGGCGGCCCCTGAGGCGTCTGCGGCAGCAGTCGCGACCGCTGGGGACTACAAGGTTGGTGATACCGGCCCCGGTGGTGGGATTGTGTTCTATGACGCGGGCTCCGTGCAGCCGTGGGGTCGGTTTTTGGAGGCGGGGCCCGAATTAGCTGCGACACAGTGGTGTAACGATTCGGAATTTGATGTTGCTGGGACGCAGACAACGATCGGGTCGGGTAAGGAGAATACGGACCGGATAGCTGAGGTGTGTGGGTCGGGTGCGGCGAACAGCGTGAGCGACTATGACGGTGGCGGGAAAACCGATTGGTTCTTGCCCTCCAAGGATGAGTTGAACGAATTGTATGAGCAGCGAGACTCTGTTGGCGGGTTTGGGACTGAATTCTACTGGAATTCCTCGCAGTTCGATCCGTACAACGCGTGGTACCAGGACTTTACCGATGGGTTTCAGGGCGCCAGCGCCAACGAGAGCGACGCGTTCGGCGTCCGTCCGGTGCGGGCTTTTTAACTACTCATCGATTTATCACATCGAGGCGGGTGGTGATCTTTCCGTCGCTGCGTGATTCGGTGTCGCGAGTAGGGGAAGGCTGACGACCCTGCTCCGGAAGCGGCGTAGAAGGGCGCGTCGCCCGTGGACCGGGGGCGGACTCCTAGGCCAGGTGCTCGACGACCAGTTCGGCCACCTGGGGATTCCAGGTGAGTCCGGTCTCCCAGGGCAGACCAGCGAGGTCGGCAAAGAAGATCGAGTGAAGTAGCGGGAAAGATGCTGTGCGTCGGTCCGGGATGAGCCCCGCCGGAACGTCCACGGCGAGGGCGGAGTACTCCGAAACGAGTCCGTCGAACGGCCACACCCATTCATGGCCGCCCTCGTGCTCGAGGTAGCCCCCAGCGATCAGGAGCGTGGGAACGCCATCGAGACCGCCGATCTGCGATGCTCCCCAGCCACGCTCGCCGAGGAGGTAGGCGCGGGTGTCCTCGCGGATCAGCCCCTTGTCGCGGGCGGCGGCCGATCGGCCTCCTGCCAGGATCGCCAGCGCACGCTCGTCACCCATCAGCACCGATTCGTCTAGCTCGCCCACACCTACTTGGATCGGCACGGTGCCGCACCAGGGTGTGCCGAGGGTCACGAGCGAGACCACGGCGACCGGATGGCCGGTGGCACGCATGATCGCGCTAGCTGCGGTCGCGTAAAGACCCCCGTTCGAGTGGCCAACCCAGGAGACGCTGTCGACGCCCTCGGTGTGGTGCAGGTAGGTCATGAACCGGGTGAGGTGCTCACCGGCCAGATCGATGTCGGCGGTGCTCCAGATCGTCATGTGGGCGGGCAGTACCTGCGGTTGGCCACCGAACGCCCCGAAGGATCCGGGCTCGGCGTCGAGAACCGGGCCGCGGGTGTTCATAGCTGGTGCGGTGAACGCCTGGTGGCCGGCAGCGAGCAGCCGCTCGCGCAGGTAGGTACCTGTGTTGCCGGCGGCGAGCCCAGTCGAGCAGGCGAGATCGGGCGTGGTGAACGGGGAGAGGGCATCGCCTCCGGAGACGATGACGACTGCGTGACTCATGTGGTGCACCTTCCATGTCGTGAAGCGTGGACGGCCGACTGGCAGGGACCAGGAGCCGGTGACGGAGTCAGTCTGCCATCGGCGAGAACGCCGACTCGCGCATGCGCCAGGCCACGACGCTCCCGATCCCGAGGAGCGCGATCACATAGGCCCCCATGGTGAACGTCAGGCCCATCCCCGCGAGCCAGGTCGCGAGTCCTGGGGCTATTGGCTACTGGAGTTCCTCGCATTACGATGCGGTCACCGCGTGGGCCCAGGGCTTCAGCAGTGGGAGTCGGCAAAAAGTCTACAAGTACGTCAAGGGCGGCGTCCGTCCGGTGCGGGCTTTCTAACTATTCATCTATTCATCTATTCATCAATTCACCAAGAAGTACACCGGTGGTGGTCTGGGGGGGCTGACCCGAGTTTGGTTGACAGGTTAGTTTTCTTTTCTTAGGCCGCGGTTGCGGCCAGTTC
>JAQCEO010000045.1 GCA_027729805.1 Actinomycetota bacterium | reverse complement strand
CACCCAGCGCACCCCGGATGAGCCTAGGCGTTCACCACCTTCTTCGCCCAATAACCCATCGCTTGGCCGGGCCCCCAGTAAAACGGCAATCAGTATTTCCTCAGCCCCCCTATCCATCTGCGAGACCAAATCTGACGAGGTTGACTTGGTATCGATCACCAAATCAACCGGACGATCACCTAGCAAGAAGCGAGCGGCCTGCCAAGATGCCTCCCAGGCCAGTGGTAGTAAGGCGTGTGCGGCAAGCACCTCGGCCAATGGTTGTCCCCCAATACCAACTTGACTCCTCGGCATCCGCCTATCTTGCCGGGTAGGAAAACGGTTGCTGAACCGGGTCGCGATAGCGTCACCATGTGTTCCGTAGCTATCGCGAGGTGTTGCGCGTACCGGGTGGGCTGGCATTCTCGGCCAGTGGCCTGGTCGCACGCTTACCAATGGCTCTGGTGGGCCTCGGGATTTTGCTCTTCACCAGTGGGGTAACCGGTTCATACGGGCTGGCCGGAGTGATGTCCGCTACCTTTTTCCTCTCCGCCGCGATCGGCATGATCGTGTCCAGCCGGTTAGTAGATCGCCTTGGACAGCATAAAGTTTTAGGTTGGCTGATAACCGGCGAAAGCCTTGGACTCGTACTTTTCATCATCACCATGGAACTGGGCTGGCCATTTGTGGTGTCAGCGATTCTTGCGGCTTTCGCCGGTGCCTGCTCACCGGCCATCGGACCAGCAGTTCGAGCTCGCTGGACCTATGTGATCTCCAACATGGAGTCCAAGTCTTCGCCAAAACTCCGCACCGCTTTTGCGCTCGAAAGCATCTCCGAGGAGATTATTTTTACCATCGGTCCCCTGATAACCGCTTGGTTGGCGATTTCGGTCGCACTACCCGCACCGATAATCTTCGCAATTGTCGTCGGGATGACCGGAACTTTCATTCTTATTCGCCTACGAGGTACCGAGCCAACTCCGTCACCGGTACGCCAAACGCGTGAACCACATATTTTCGCATTCCGCCACCCGGGTGTGTTCTTGATGGTCGTCTCCGCAATCGCGACCGGTGCAATATTCGGCTCCTTCGAGGTCGCGATAGTGGCCTTCACGACCGAACTTGGTGCGCCAGAGTTATCGGGGCTCTTGCTTGCAGCGTGGGCCTTGACGTCAATGTTCGGTGGGCTTTGGTTCGGGTCCAGACATTTTCGCGCACCACTGTCACGACAACTGGTAATCATCACCGCTGCGTTGACATTAGCCCTACTGCTAACGCTATTTGTGCACTCACTGCTGGCGCTGTCCTTGGTAATCATGATTTCCGGCGCCCTCGTAGCGCCGGTTCTGATCACCATCTTCAGTCTGGCCGAACGGCTGGTCCCCAATGCGCAATTGACCGAGGGCCTGACCTACATCAATTCCGGTCTCACCGTCGGCTTTGCCCTCGGGGTTGCAGTCGCAGGCTATGTCATTGACCTCTCGGGCGCTGGTCTTGGCTTCGCCGTGGGGGTCGGCGCGACCGGTGCCGGGTTCCTGATCTCGCTTTTCGGCCAAAAACGCCTGCGCTCGGCCGTTAAAGACTATGGCCCGATCCCGCCCACCGCGGCCCTAAATACCGACCCCATACCCGGGCCGGCCCCGGGTGGATTCGCTGCGGAGGAAGGCTGATTGCGCGAGTTCGGGCCTGTGTGCCCATTCAGAGGCTGTGACGCGCTAAGTTCTGATCATTAGCATCCGCTGTCAACCTATGGAGTTTGCCCTGGAACCGCTCAACCCCAAAGAGATTCAGGCCCGCGTTCGCGCCGGAGCCTCTGCGGAGATCGTGGCTGCCGAGACCGGGTGGCCCTTAGAAAAAGTGCAGCGCTATGCCGGACCACCCCTTGCCGAGCGCGAATATGTAGCTGGCCGCGCCCAAATGGTCGAGATCCGGCGCACCGGCAGTACGGTAACTCTTGGGGAGACCGTTGCCTCGGCACTGCACGCCGATGCCGACGATATCGCCTGGGATGCGGCCCGGCGTGCTGACTCTAAGTGGGTGGTGTTGGTTACCTTCACTAGTCGCGGTGCCAGCCAGCACGCCTCGTGGACCTATGACACCCTCGGTCGCACCGTACATCCCCTCGATGAGACGGCGCGTCGACTCATGGGCGTCAGCGACGATCAGATCTTTGATTACATCACCGATGACTCAATGGCTCTGGTGAACCTGGCAACAACTAAGGACGATGTCACCGCCGTCGGTTCTGGTGGTGCTACACAACCAGATCGCCCACGCTTAGTGGCTGTTCCCGATTCCGAGACAACGTCCGTCTTGCAAGTGAACCAATCAAGTCTCGTCCCTGATGTCTTGATCCCCATCGATGAACCAGCCGTCAACATTGCCGCTACACCTTCGGTAAAACCGGCGCCCAAAGTCAAGACCAAAGGCAAACGCGCGAGTGTGCCCAGTTGGGATGAAATCCTCTTTGGTGCAACACGTGGGGATGACACTTAACATTTACACTTAGCTGAGTGTGGTTACTCCGTGAACGGCAGTGGCTCCTTAGACATGTGCTCAACCCCTGCGCTGTTGGCCGTTTTCCGGGCTCGATAGTGGCGCCGGCACAGCACCTCGTAGGAGACAACCGGGATATCGACGCGAGCACCTCCGCCTTCGCCAATATCGCCGACCATTACCTGACTGCCTTCGACGACCACGACACCATCGAGTGTTCTGGCATTGTGAATCGCCCGCATCCCGCACCAGCAAAGTGCCTCAACCTGCAGCATCTGGACCCGGTCGCTGAGCTCCACCAGGCGTGCAGAGCCCGGAAAGAGCCTCGTACGAAAGTCGGTCATGATGCCGAAGGCATAGACATCGATGCTGAGGTCATCTACAACAGACGCAAGTTGCTCGACCTGCTCCTCGGCATAGAACTGTGCTTCATCACAGATTAGGTAGTCAACCCGATCACCACGCGAAAGCGCATCAACAACATGCTGTCGAAGGTCAAGGGTCTCGGTAACCTCAATCGCATTCACGCTAAGACCAAGTCGACTCGAGAGGACCGCTTCGCCGGCGCGGTCCAGCCTCGTGAACACCAGCCCAGATCGACCTCGGGATGAATGGTTGTGGTCAGTTTGCAGCGCCAGGGTCGATTTACCACAGTCCATGGTGCCAGCGAAGAAGATTAGCTCGGCCACGCCGTCATGCTGCCATATCCGCGTGTCGAGGTCAGGCTCAAGTCCGAATAATGAGTCCGGGGATTTCAAGTTCCGCCGGGGTGAGTGCGCCATGTTGGCCAAGAAGTGCACAGGATCTGGCATCTACCAAACTTGTCAGCATCGTCGTACCTTGACCCACACAGACCACGTCACCGATGCGATCGACGAGTTCGGGGTCCATGGGTCCGAGCCAACCCGAGTCAATGATCTGATCCCTGGTGAATACCTTCGCCCTTGCACCTAAAAACTGGGACCACCTAGTTGCCACCGCATCTGCGCAATTGGGCTGCACATAAAGATGCCGAGCTCGTGGCTCGCCGGCAATCAGCACTAGATCACCGCTCAATTCCCGATGCCGTTCGATCGAGATATGGCCGGTGGGATCGCAATTGATCATGCCGTGGTCGGAGGTAACAATCATGGCCGAACTGGGCGGCAACTGCTCTGCCAATTTGGCTACCAGATCATTAACGCGGCCCAGACCGCTCAGCCAAGCTTGGCTTCCAACACCATGTTTATGCCCGATCCGGTCCAATTCGAACCAATACACGTAGGTAAATGACCGGCCGGCACCCGAAACCGCTGCTCGCAACTCGGCGACCCGCTGGGCGGTGTCCTCGGCCACCCGATAATCGCCACCGCGCAGCGCCGCCGCGGTCAATCCGGAAAACTCATATTTGGCTGGGGCCACGGTCAACATCTGCACGCCATGGTGGGCCACCCGTTCAAAGATCGTGGTCTCCGGCTGCACCATGGCCGGTAGTGGATCCTGCTTCCAGCGAAGTGGAGCCAAAACTGATTGGGTTTCCGGTAAAAAAAAGGTGGCGCCAACCAAACCGTGGGTTCCGGGCAATTGCCCGGTGCCAAGGGAGGCGAGCGCCGTTGGGGTTGTCGTCGGAAATACCGTGTGCATCGAACTCCCGCCCATCGCGATTAGGGCAGGTGCCTGCCCCCCGAATTCGATTAGTGAACGCCAGCCCAATCCATCAATTAAGCAGATCACCACATGCTGGACTTCTCCTATTCCCAGCACGTCGTGGTAGCCTGGAACACCAACACTCGCCGCCGCTGAGGTACCGACATCAGCCAGGCTAGCCGGGGCCATTTGAGATTTAAGGGTCGACAAGAACTAACGCAACCGCGCCGCGGTCGCTTGTGACAAAGCCGACGCGAAGGCCAGTGCCTGCTGTACTACATCGGCGCCGTCTACCACTTCCGACACTCGAACGGATAGATCGTCATTGCTGGATGTGCCGGTGTACCCGTGTTCTGAATCGCACTGCGGATCACCGCAACTTGCTGGTTCGAGGTCAATGCGGCTGACCGCGCCCCAACCGATGGTTAATACCACCTCTGAGGTGGCGCCACCGGGCTGGTACTTCGCGGGCTCGCTGACAACACGGGTGACGACCACCGAATCAACCCGTTCGAGGCGCACCCCCTCGGTTGAGGCGGTAGCAAATGGGGTGAGATTGACTTCATCAATGCCATGCTCGTCAGTGTGCCCAACGATTAATCGCGTTGGCGTCAACGCTAGGACTGTCACGTGTCGCCTTAACTCATCATGGTCGAAAGTGGCTTCGTGATGAACAAGATACGACTTAAGTGCCTCGCCGGCCAAAGCGGTATCGAGCGCGTCGGAAACGAGATCCGGGTAGTACCCACTGCGCTGAATATCAGTGCGCAACTGCTGATCAAGGGTCATCACTTGGCTATCTTGCCACATGACCGTCCATGATGAAATGCACTAGTCGCGACTTGAAGATTACCCGTATCTTTCGAGCCGTCAGGCAGACAGATACGGTTAGGGAATGAGCCACCAGTCGATAAATATCGCCCCGGAAGTCGCCCAAGCCCTAGCTGATAACAGGGGTGTGGTTGCACTCGAATCCACCATAATTAGTCATGGCTTACCACGCCCAGAAAATCTGCGAGTCGCCATCGAGGTAGAAGCTCAGGTGCGAGAAAAAGGCGCGGTACCGGCCACCATCGCAATTCTTGATGGCACCGTTTACGTCGGACTTGAAGATGTGTTGCTAGATCAAGTTGCTAATCGGGATGACATTGTCAAAGTTTCCGTTCGAGATATCGCCACGGTAATCGCTAACCGCGGTAGCGGGGCAACCACAGTTGCTGCTACCAGTCACATTGCTAAGTTGGTTGGCATCGACGTATTTGCCACTGGCGGCTTGGGCGGCGTGCATCGAGATGCCCGCCACACTTGGGATGAGTCTGCCGACCTAACAACTCTTGGCGAGACGCCCATCACCGTCGTTTGTGCAGGCGTGAAATCAATCCTTGATGTCGGGGCCACCCTCGAACGACTCGAGACACTAAATGTGGGCGTCTTGGGCTATAACACCACGCGCTTTCCTGGCTTTTATCTAAGTGACAGCGGGTTTGCGGTTACTTGGTCGGTTTCGGACCCCGGCGAGATAGCAGCCATCATGGGTGCGCGGCGCTCAATGCAAATCGCGACCGGCCTAGTCGTCGCCTACCCGATACCAGAGACTGAGCAACTCGACCCGGACTTACATGATCGGGTGCTGCAGGATGGTCTGAGCCTGGCAACCCAGCGAGGAGTCAAGGGCAAGGACGTCACCCCGTTCCTTCTCGATCACTTCCACCGATCAACTCACGGTGCCAGTTTGGTCGTCAATACACAAATCATTTTGCGGAACGCCGATTTAGCAGCGCAGATCGCAGTGGCCTATGTTGCTGCGGCTAATCGATGACGGCAGCAACCCACGGGTCGGTATCTTTTGTGTTGATCGGTGACCTGATGATTGACATCGCGGCGGTCACCAATGAGCCAATAAATTACGCCAGCGACACTCCCGCCCGAATCAGTATCCAACCAGGTGGCGGGGCGGCAACCACTGCGGCATGGCTCGCCCACTTGGGTGAGGATGTGCACCTAATTGGCGCACTCGGTGATGACTTCCTTGCCAGGATGTTTCGGGAGGCACTGACTGCGCAGGGCGTGCATCTACACGCAGCGGAAATCGCCGGTGCCTCAACCGGTACCTGCATAGTCTTAGTGGACGCGACGGGTGAGCGCACCATGCTCCCCGACCCCGGCGCTAATCTAGCCATCGAAGTTGCCCAACTAACCGATTCCTTATTCACCAGCGGTGCGCATTTGCACCTTTCGGGGTACACCCTGCTAAACCCGACCACCCGCGGTGTTGGCCAAGCGGCCCTCGCCCGGGCCCGGGCCCGCCAGCTAACCAGCAGTTTGGACCTAGCCTCGGCCGCCCCAATTGCGGTGAACCGCGACCCAATTTGGGCAGCGCTCGACGAGGTGGACGTGCTGTTGGCTAATCGCGATGAAGCTGCAGCCCTGACCGGTTTAGCCGACACCGACGCTGCCTTAGCCGCCCTGACTCAGGCCGTCGACACGGTTGTCATCAAGTGCGGTCCCGGCGGCGCGGTGGCCGCCCAAGGCCACCTGCGCTGTGCTGTGCCAGCCCTGCCCGCCAAGGTAATCGATACCACCGGTGCCGGTGATGCCTTCGCCGCCGGGTTCTTGGCGGGTTGGTGCGCTGGCCGCGAGTTGCCCGAGGCGGTGGCGGCGGGGGTACAAGAAGCCACCCGGACCCTTAGCCGTGTCGGAGGCGGTCCGATGGCCCCTTGACCAGCGAGAATCGGGGTGACTTCCCCGTTTTTGCTCGCCGGTAACCGACCACCGGAGCCAGTGTCTGCTCGTTGGCAAGAAAGGCTAAAAATGGCAAGGCGTTCGACCAAGTCGGCTCCACGTGGTGATGGCCGCATCGTAGCTATTGATGTATCCGATGAGATGCGGACTTCATTCTTGGAGTACGCCTATTCAGTGATCTACGCACGGGCTTTGCCCGATGCCCGTGACGGCCTAAAACCAGTGCAGCGGCGAATCCTTTTCCAGATGGCGCAGATGGGCCTTCGACCCGAACGTGGTCATGTGAAAAGTGCCCGTGTCGTTGGTGAGGTCATGGGTCGATTGCATCCACATGGCGACACCGCGATTTATGACGCACTTGTTCGGATGGCCCAACCATTCACGCTGCGCCTCCCAATGGTCGACGGTCACGGAAACTTTGGTTCACTTGATGACGGCCCAGCAGCAATGCGCTATACCGAGGCCCGGCTAGCCACGGCAGCCCTAGCTATGACTTTGAGCCTAGATGAGGACGTAGTCGATTTCGTTCCGAACTACGACGGTCGGGAAACCGAGCCAACCGTGCTGCCTGCCGCAATTCCGAACTTACTCGTAAATGGTGCTTCCGGGATCGCTGTTGGCATGGCAACCACCTTGGTTCCCCACAATCTCGGAGAGGTTATCGGTGCTGCTAGACACCTCATCAAGAATCCGAAGGCTGGACTAAATGAGGTAATGAAGTTCATCCCCGGCCCCGATCTGCCAAGTGGCGGGGTCATCGTTGGCCTTAACGGGGTCCGAGAGGCCTACGAATTTGGTCGTGGCACATTCCGGGTGCGAGCTCGCACCCGGATAGAACAAGTCTCGCCCCGACGCCGCGGCATCATCGTTACAGAATTGCCAATGAATGTCGGCCCAGAACGCATAATCGAACGGATTAAGGATCTCGTTCAAAATAAGAAACTCCTCGGCATCGCTGACGTCACCGATTTAACCGATGGCGAGTCTGGGCTCAATCTAGTCATCGATATAAAGAATGGATTCCACGCCGAGGCGGTTCTTGAGAATTTGTTCAAGCTCACGCCAATGGAAGAATCCGTTAACATAAATGCGGTCGCTCTCGTTGATGGGCAGCCACAAACATTAGGTTTATTGCCGTTATTGCATGTCTTTATTGATCATCGACTCGAAGTGGTGCGACGTCGCAGTCTATTTCGGCGCATGAAAGCACAAGATCGCCTGCACTTAGTTGCCGGACTCCTTATCGCGATCATCGATATCGATGAAGTAATCCAGCTAATTCGCGAGTCCGATGATGCCATGGCCGCCAGAGCTCGCTTAATCGAGGTATTTGACCTCAGCGAAGTTCAAGCCTCCTACATACTCGAGATGCCGCTGCGCAGATTGACGAAGTTCTCACGACTGGAATTGGAGAAGGAATCAGATACCTTGAGAATCGATATCGAGGACTTGACCGCAATAATTGATGATAACGACCAACTTCGAACGGTTGTCTCTGGCGAACTAGCGGCAATTGCGCAAGCCCATGCCACCCCGCGGCGCACCTTGCTGATGGAGTCGGGTGCGACCCCGATTCAGGCCGCGGGCCCGTTAGAGGTAGATGATGAGCCCTGCGTAGTGCTGATGTCGAGTACCGGCCTATTAGCGCGCACGGGTGACCCCGCATTTGATTTTGCTGGCGATATCGCCCGCACCAGCCACGATGTGATCACCAGTGCGATCCCCGCGACCAACCGTGGCACCATCGGTTTGGTTACCAGTGCCGGACGGGTCGTGCGCATTTCGGTGGTAGATCTGCCAGCGCTGCCGGCGGTTGTTGGCATCCCGGGTTTATCTGCCGGTGCACCAATTGGTGCCTTCGTTGATTTACCAGTCGGCGAAACGGCGCTGTGCCTAACCACCCTTGATGAATCCGGCGGCATTGCACTTGGTACCGCTAATGGTGTGGTCAAAAGAGTTATCCCAGATGCGCTGTCCAATAAGGATTCGTGGGAGATCATTCGGCTAGGTGATGGCGACATCGTCATTGGGGCGAGTTGCCTGGACGAGGCTGCGGCCGAGGCCAGCGAACTAGTTTTCGTCACTTCCGAGGGCCAGTTACTCAGGTTCCCCGCGTCCGCGGTCCGGCCGCAAGGCCGCACCGGCGGCGGGATCGCGGGCATTCGGCTGGCAGCCGGCGTGCATGTCATTGCCTTCTTTGCGGTGTCAGGAACGCCCGATTCAGTTCTGGTCACGATCGCCGGTTCTGCCGATGCACTACCGGGCACCGATGCCGGCAGTATCAAGATCACGCCCCTGACCGAGTATCCCGTAAAAGGCCGTGGCACCGGTGGCGTTCGCTGTCACAAGTTCCGCTCCGGGGAGGACAGTTTACGACTAGCCTGGGTTGGCAACGGCCCGGCGCGCGCCGCCACCGCCTCCGGGGTGCCCGCCGATCTACCCGACGTACTAGGTAAGCGCGATGGCACCGGCACTCCCGGCACCACACCCATCACGGGTTTAGGTGGGCAACTTTGAACGTGGATTGTTCAACCGCGGCACTTGAGGCTGGCGAACCTCTTGCGGGAACGGCGCCGATCGCAACTTCTTGGATCTTGATCGAACAGCGCGGCCCATGGGGTAAGGAGGCACTCCTGGATTCCCGCCTCTCGGGCGACCTTGGTCAGACCCTAAAGATAAAGGTGACCGGCACCGGGGTAAATATTTTGCTGGTCCGCCACCCAGATCGCCTAGCACGTAATCCCCATGACGAGGACCCCTTTGTCTGGGTCGCGCACACCTGCCCCGGTGCCACCCAAATGCGACGCGGGACGATGTCTAACCTCGACGCGATCACGGACTGGGACTTTGCAGAACTTGCCGCAGGTTCACTGCCACCGTTTGGAGTAACCACCAACGAACCCTTGTTCTTGGTGTGCACCCACAGTGGGCGAGATGCCTGCTGCGCACTGCACGGTCGTGCGCTGATCACTGATCTCCACCAAAGTCTGAGCGCGGCAGAACGTGAATCTATCTGGGAATGCAGCCATATTGGGGGCCACCGCTTTGCTCCGACGGTGATGAGTCTGCCCGGCGGGGCGGTTTACGGCCGCCTTACGGCCGCAGCTGCGCTCACCGTGTTTGTCAACTCGCACGCACTTACCCTCACGCTGGATAATTTCCGCGGCCGGACTTGCTTTGCCCAACCTTTACAAGTCGCCGAAATCACCGTCCGTCAGAGCGCAGCAATTTATGAGCGTGATGTCCTAGATGTGCTTCGGGTCATTGACGGCCGCGCACTGGCGATGCCGCCGATGGCCGAACTACCCGGCCTGGGTTCCTCCCTCGTCGCAGAAGTTCGGCATGCTGACGGGCGCGCATGGCGGGTCAACCTGCGCCGAGAAGAACTTGCGCAGTCCCGGCCGAAGTCATGTGGCCAAGAGCACACCACCGCCAACATTTGGCGAAGTACCGGCGTGGCTCAAGTCGCGCCTTGGTCAGCCACATAAAATCCTAATCACAAATTAGATTGGCCGCCCGAAGTAAATCGTGGTTTGTCGAAATTGTGGTGCGATCTCGCCCATGCGTCGCACCAAGGGCCCGTTCCGCCGCATCAATTGCCCTCCAGCCCTCATTGCTCACGGCGTGCACACCTGCTTCGGCAAGCCACGCGTCGAAATCGTCGGGTGTGGCAAACGGTGCGGTTGGCAACTTGGAGGCATCGGCAAGAAGTGAGGCAACTGAAGCGACCGCATCCTTCTTGTTGGTGCCGATGATTCCAGTTGGCCCGCGCTTAATCCAACCCGCAACGTACTCCCCGATCACCTCGTGGTTAGCGTTTTGGACCCGACCGTCAAGGTGTGGGATTACGTTGCGGCTTTCATCAAATGGGACACCGGGCAAGGCCTGACCGCGGTATCCCACACTCCGAACCACTAGGTCTGCAGGGATCACAAAGATTTCACCGGTTCCCTCGGCACCGCCTGAGCCATCAAGTTTGGTGCGCTCGACTAAGACTTCACGTACCCGAGCATCACCTCGAAGTTCAACTGGTCGCGCCATGAAGTGCAGATGTATACGCCGTGACTTGCCACTTGGGATCCGGGTGGCCCATTCCTTCACAACTTCGACATTGCGCGCGACGGCTTTATCACCTGCTATTACTTGTTCGCTCGCCGCATCAAAGACCAGATCCGTTGGATCCACCAAAATATCGGCGTCAAGGAGTTCTCCTAGTTCGCGTAACTCCTTTGTCGTGTAAGTAGCCTGCGCCGGCCCTCGCCTACCCAGCACATGGATATCGGTGATCGATGACTCACGAAGGGTGTCAAAGACATACTCGGGCATATCGGTGTGCGTGAGTTCGTCGAGAGTCTTAGCCAGCACCCGAGTTACGTCAACTGCTACGTTGCCGACCCCGACCACGACCGCTGTGGTTGTGGACGGAATCAGTCGTTCAAATGTCTCACGATCAGCCTCGGGATGGCCGCAGTACCAAGCCACTAAGTCTGTTGCCGCGACACTCCCGTCCAGCTCCTCACCGGGTATCCCTAGGCGGCGATCGCGGGATGCTCCGTAGGTAAAAACAATGGCATCAAAAAACCCATGGAGCTTCCCGACCGAAATATCGGATCCAACTTCGACGTTCCCGACAAAGCGCACTCCTGGTTTATCGAATACTTTGTCGAGTGTGTCGCGGACCGATCTAATACTGAGGTGATCAGGCGCCACGCCGTAACGCACCAGGCCAAAGGGCACCGGAAGCTTGTCGATGACATCAACCGATACCGGGGTCTCCGTCTGGCTAATTAGCGCATCGGCAGCGTACATTCCAGATGGCCCGGACCCAACAATTGCGACGCGTAGCGGCCTATCCACTTTTTGACCTCCAACTAGCAAATCGACCGAGTTTGGCACGCACTCAGAATATTACGTGCGCCTTAAGCCTGATCCATCCAAGCCTAGGCATCAATCCGGTCCCGATCAAAGTTGGCCGCACCGGCGACGATGAACTCCTTGCGCGGAGCCACCTCACCGCCCATTAGTAGGTCGAAAATCGCACTAGCGCCCTCAACGTCATCCATAGTTATGCGCCTAAGTGTGCGGTGAGAAGGATCCATCGTGGTCTCCCGAAGTTGCCCGGCGTCCATCTCACCGAGACCTTTGTACCGCTGTATTGGATCTTTTACTTTCTTACCGCGTTTGTTTGCGTCAGCCAAGACTTGCTTCATCTCAGCATCCGAGTAGGTATAGATAATCTCATTGGCCTTACTTCCAGAATTGACTATTTCAATGCGGTGCAGGGGTGGCACGGCAGCATAAACCCGGCCATCTTCAAGTAGTGGGTGGAGATAACGGTTAATCAAGGTCAGCAGCAGGCATCGAATGTGCGCGCCATCGACATCAGCATCGGACATCAAAATGACTTTGCCGTAACGCGCCTGATCAAGATCGAATGATCGCCCCGACCCTGCCCCGATCACCTGAATTATGGAGGCGCACTCGGCATTTTTTAGCATGTCAGCCAATGATGATTTCTGCACATTTAGGATCTTCCCGCGAATTGGCAGTAGCGCCTGATGATCCGCGTTGCGGGCAACTTTTGCGGTCCCGAGGGCACTGTCGCCCTCCACGATGAACAATTCGCTGCGTCCAACTTCATCGGTGCGGCAGTCAACTAGCTTTGCGGGAAGTGCCGATGATTCAAGTGCTGTTTTGCGGCGTTGGGTATCACGGTGGGTGCGGGCCGCCACTCGAGTTCGCATGGCATTTGCAGTCTTATCCAGTACCGACTTGGCGGCGACTTTCTCACCCCGGGGTGGATTGGTGAACCAAGCCCCGAGCTCCTTTGAAACCACGCTGCCGACAATGCGGGAAGCGGCCGGGGTACCCAGAATCTCTTTGGTCTGACCTTCGAACTGCGGCTCTGACAGACGCACCGTAACAACGGCAGTCAGGCCTTCAAATACGTCGTCCTTAGTTATCGTGTCTTCCGCGCCCTTCAAAATCTTCGCCGCCCGGACCTGATCATTAATTGTCTTCACAATGGCTCGCTCAAAGCCGGTCAAGTGCGTGCCACCCTTCGGTGTCGCGATCACGTTAACAAATGAGCGAATATCGGATTCGTACCCTGCGTCCCAACGCAGGGCGATATCGACACCCAATTCACGATCTACCTCTTGCGGCTTCATCTGCCCTTTCTCATCAAGTACCGGGACGGTCTCACGAAAGTGGCCCTTGCCGTGTAAGCGAATAACCGAGCAAACCGGGTCACCAATCGACAGCGCTTCGACGTACTCGGTGATACCACCCTTATGCTGGAAAGTCTCCTCATATAGGTCCGCCGGGTCACGAGCATCAATTACCTTGATAACGACTCCCGGCACCAAGAAAGTGCTCTGCACAGCACGTTCCCGAAGCCCATCACGATCATAGGTGGCATCCTTCGTGAAAACCTGTGGGTCGGCCCACCAGCGCACCCGCGTACCAGTACGCGTACGCGGGCAGGTACCAGCGACACATAATCCGCTCTTGCGCTGAAACTCTCCGCTGGGCCCGTCATCCTCGAAAACTCCCGGCACCCCTCGCCGAAAAGACATGGTGTGGATCTTGGCCCCGCGGTCGACTTCGACATTTAGTCTCACCGACAATGCATTTACCACGGATGCGCCGACTCCGTGCAGCCCACCCGAAGCCGTATACGAACCCCCACCGAACTTGCCACCGGCGTGCAACTTGGTCATGACGACTTCAACACCGGTTAATTTTGTTTTTGGCTCCACATCGACAGGGATACCGCGGCCATCATCGCTCACCTCAGCCGAACCATCAGGATGCAGTGTCACGACGATTTTCTTACATGACCCCGCCAAGGCCTCGTCGATTGCGTTATCGACTATCTCCCACAAGCAGTGCATTAGGCCGCGTCCATCATTGGATCCGATGTACATGCCCGGGCGCTTGCGCACCGCCTCGAGGCCCTCCAGCACGGCTAGGTGCTTTGCCGTGTAAGCCCCACCCACGCCATCAACTGTCTGACTGGCGGAGGCTCGGGCAGATTTTCTGGGGGTTTTAGCGGCCATTTGCTTTAGATTACGGCGAAATCCAAGGATTTGGCCCCACGGTCGGTCGTGTCGTCCACAGATGAACATCTAGCGTTCGCCCTGCGTGAACCACGGGCCTGCGGCGTGTCGGGAATACAATTGTGGTGCGACAATGTTACCAATGTAGACCAGCATGAAAACCAGCCCAGGAGGTGCCTAGAACATGACGACGACGATGACCGCCCCTGCACTAAGTGCAACTGATAGGTGCGACCGCTGCAATGCGCAGGCTTATGTTCGTGTGGTCTTGCCAGGTGGCGCGGACCTGCTTTTTTGTGGGCATCATTGGTCACGCCATGAACTGGTACTTCGGCCACAGGCTGCTGCGATCGTTGATGAGACCCACCGGCTAACCGACGTGCCCGCAAGCGACAATCGCTGATTCCAGTTTCGGAGAAGAACCATGGCACCACAGGATCCTCCAGAGAGACCAGCCAAGTTCAGTTGGCTGCGCTTTGGTCGCACCTTGCTGGTCATCGTCCTAGTCGGCGTTGGTGTTGGCGTTGCCGTGGGGTTCGGAACCCGTGTATTGGGCATCGGACCCCTTAGCTTTTGGCAGGAAGTCCTCTTGTTTGGTGCGGTGTGGTTAGTTCTGGCCATCATCTACAAACTAATCAGGGGTCGGAAGCTGCGGTAGGGGCTTTCTGCTCGGACGCGACCGTGAAGGGTTAAACCGCGCCGGGACCCGACCCCCGGTGTTACTAAATCCGGCGATGTATTACCGGGCGATCAAGTTGCCCCCGGTTCACGTTTAACCTGCGAATCAGGCGTTGTCCAGGCTGCGGGCGGGGTGGTTCACTAGACTCCGGAAGAGTTGAGTCTCGACATCAAGGAAGGATCAGGAGACGAGTTCCGACGTCGTACTCATGACAGTTTCGAAGGCTTAAACCCACAAGCCCAGAAGCCCAATCTCGGAGCTTGAGCGTGTATGGTCCGAACTGCTCAGTCTAGGTAGTCGCGCAATACTTGAGACCTTGACGGATGGCGCAATTTAGACATCGTCTTGCTCTCTATTTGTCTAATACGCTCACGGGTAACCCCATAAACCTTGCCAATTTCGTCGAGGGTCTTCGGCTGGCCATCGGTTAGTCCAAACCGCATCCGCACCACCCCCGCCTCGCGATCAGACAGGGTGTCGAGAACCGATTCGAGTTGCTCCTGCAACAAGGTGAAAGACACCGCATCAGCGGGCACAATTGCTTCGGAGTCCTCGATCAGGTCGCCAAATTCGCTGTCGCCCTCCTCCCCAAGGGGGGTGTGGAGAGAAATTGGCTCGCGGCCGTACTTTTGGACCTCGACTACTTTCTCGGGGGTCATGTCCAACTCTTTTGCCAACTCTTCCGGTGTTGGTTCGCGACCCAGATCCTGAAGCATCTGCCGCTGCACTCGTGCCAGCTTGTTGATAACCTCGACCATGTGCACCGGGATGCGAATAGTGCGCGCCTGATCGGCCATGGCACGGGTAATGGCCTGCCGAATCCACCAAGTAGCATAGGTTGAGAACTTGTACCCCTTTGTGTAGTCGAACTTTTCGACCGCGCGGATCAGGCCCAAGTTGCCCTCTTGGATTAAATCGAGGAACAACATCCCCCGGCCGGTGTATCGTTTGGCAAGTGAAACCACAAGGCGCAAGTTAGCCTCGAGCAGGTGGTTCTTGGCATTGCGGCCATCACGTGCAATCCACTCAAGGTCACGAAGTAGCTTTTTCTGGATCTTCTTTCCTTCATTGAGAATTTCTTCAGCGAAAAGTCCGGCTTCAATACGCTTGGCTAGATCTACTTCCATCTCCGCATTGAGGAGAAGCACTTTGCCGATCTGCTTTAGATAATCTTTAACCGGATCCGCGGTTGCACCAGCGACCGTAACCGTCTGAACGGGTTCGTCGGTGTCATCAACATCGGAAATAACGTAACTGGCTTTGTCGCCATCGCCATCCGCGACGGCTTCGGCAATATCAATTGCAATCTCGGCTTCTAGGTCAGCCTCGAGCACCGCGACTACTTCAAGGTCAGCGGGGTCCATGTCGTCAGCATTGACTACTACTAGACCAGCTTCAGTCGCCAAGACTTCAATCAACTCATCCTTGGCAAACACACCCTTAGCGGCTGCAGGTTTCTTAACCGGCGCGGCTTTCTTAACCGGCGCGGCTTTCTTAACCGGCGCAACCTTCTTCGATGCAACCTTCTTCGGTGCAACCTTCTTCGGTGCAACCTTCTTCGGTGCAACCTTCTTCGGTGCAACCTT
>JAQCEO010000044.1 GCA_027729805.1 Actinomycetota bacterium | reverse complement strand
AGGTAGAATTCTCGCACTGCTTGGTGATCGCGATATCAGCCGCAACGGCGTAGAAGTTAACCTGTTCGGTGAGCCCGCATCCCTCCCAGGTGGCCCTGCACTTGTTGGACTCTTGTCCGGGGCGCCGGTTTATCCGGTTACGATGTGGTTTGACGGTGAACGCACCACCGGTCAGGTTTATCCGGCGGTGCGCGCCCCGGGTGACTTGACTCGGGGGGAGCAGGTGCAGGTGATGACCCAGCAGATCGCGCACGCCTTCGAGGACGGCATCCGTGCGCACCCCACCGACTGGCACATGCTGCAAAAAGTCTGGTTGGCCGATCTAGATCCGAATCGGCGGGAGGAGCCAGCCTCATGAAAATTGGTTTGGTCTGCCCATATACCTGGGATATCCCTGGCGGAGTACGTACGCACGTCGCTGATCTAGCGGTGACTCTGCAGGAGCAGGGGCACGCCGTAAGTGTCCTAGCCCCCGTCGATGACCCAACGGGGCTGCCACCGTGGGTGGTTGACGGCGGGCGGGCGGTCGCGGTGCCCTACAACGGTGCGGTAGCACGGATGAACTTTGGCATTAAGGCGGCTAACTCGGTGCGCCGATGGGTGCGTGATGGTGATTTTGATGTCTTGCATATTCATGAGCCACTTGCCCCGGGGTTATCGCTCCTCGCGTGCTGGGTTGCCCGCGGACCAATCGTGGCGACCTGGCACTCGGCACATGTCCGCTCGCGCATGTTGTCGGCTGGCTACTACATCGCGCAGACCGCAATGGAAAAAGTCAGAGGCAGTATTGCGGTCAGTGAAGACGCAAGGCGCACACTGGTGGCCCATGTTGGTGGTGATGCGGTGTTGATACCTAATGGGGTGCGGGTTGCCGCTTTCGCCGCCGATAGTCGCCTACCTCAAATAACCGAGGCACATCCCACCATCTTGTTCCTTGGGCGCATTGACGAGCCGCGTAAAGGCCTTGACGTTTTACTCGATGCATTGCCTGCGATCATCGCCCAGATACCCGATGTTCGCGTCTATATTGCCGGGCCTGGTGATCTCGGTGACCAATATGAGAGCCTGGACCCGGCGCTCGTTGAGGTTGTCACCTTCCTTGGCCGGGTCAGCGATGAGGATAAGGCACGTGCGCTTAGATCCGTTGACCTTTATGTAGCCCCGAACACCGGTGGTGAGTCATTTGGCATCGTGTTGACTGAGGCTATGGCGGCCGAAACAGCCGTTTTGGCATCTGACCTTCCGGCATTTAGGTGGGTGCTGGAAGACGGTAAAGCTGGGGCCCTTTTCGCAACCGAGGATGCAACTGATCTAGCCGCCCAAGCGGTGTGGCTACTAGGTGACCGGTCAGCGCGCGAGCAACTCGTTGCCGCCGGCCGGATACGCGTTCGGCAGTTCGACTGGAATGAAGTTGTTGAAGATGTGATCGCGGTCTACGACAGTGTGGGCATGCCAGGGGAAAAAGTGACGACCGACCTTCGGGGTCAAATTGTGGGCAGACTCGGAATAAGGCCGGTGTCGTGATGTGGTTAGTAATTGTGCTCGCGGTGCTACTCGTCGCACTTGGCTTGTACTTAAGTATGACTGCCGGCCGCATCGATCGGCTCCATCAGCGGATCGAGACATCAACGCTGGCACTTGATGCGCACTTACTGCGCCGCTCATCTATTGCGATTGAACTCGCAACTTCTGGGGTCTTAGACCTCGCCAGCAGTTTGCTTATCGCCGATGCTGCCCATGTAGCTCGAACCGCGGCCGATCTGGATTCGGTACTAAAGGCGCAGGCTGAAAGTGACCTCACCGCGGCCTTGGATGCAGCCCTTGCTGACCCCGAGGAGACCGCCGAGATAGCGGTGACCCAATTGGGCAGTGAGTTACTCGACGAGTTAGATGCTGCCTTTCTTCGAGTACAACTATCCCGGCGCTTTCGCAACGACGCGGTGCGAGCCTGCCGCCAGGTGCGCGGTCAATTTCTGGTGCGGATGTTCCGACTCGCCGGCCACACGACCTGGCCGCAGACCTGGGAGATGGACGACACCCGCCCACAGGGGCTAGCCGAGCGCTAAGGGCCGACCGTGCGGGGCCACATATGGGGTCGTATCATTGGGTGAGTTGGGCGGGAAGGCGCACTTTCCGAAAAGTATTCAGACCGATGTGATTGAGAGGGTGTCATGGCGGGCCAAGATGCGGTGACCGGTACCAGCCGGGTCAAGCGCGGGATGGCCGACATGCTCAAGGGCGGCGTCATCATGGACGTTGTTAATGCCGAACAGGCCAAGATTGCTGAGGATGCCGGTGCGGTAGCGGTGATGGCGCTGGAGCGGGTACCCGCCGATATTCGGGCGCAGGGTGGGGTGGCGCGCATGTCAGATCCTGACATGATCGATGACATCATCAATGCGGTGAGTGTGCCCGTGATGGCAAAGGCTCGAATCGGCCACTTCGCCGAAGCCCAGATTCTGCAGTCCCTCGGAGTGGATTACATCGACGAGTCCGAGGTACTTACGCCGGCTGACTACGCAAACCACATAGACAAGACGTTGTTCACCGTCCCCTTCGTCTGCGGTGCGACCAATCTTGGCGAGGCACTACGCCGGTTGACCGAGGGTGCGGCGATGATCCGATCCAAGGGCGAGGCTGGCACCGGTGATGTTTCCAATGCGGTCACGCATATGCGTCGTATTCGTGGTGATATCGCGCGGTTGACTTCGATGTCGCCGGATGAGTTGTATGTGGCAGCAAAAGAGCTACAAGCAACATACGACCTAGTTGCCGAAGTGGCACGCATTGGCAGGTTACCGGTGGTGTTGTTCACCGCCGGTGGCATCGCGACCCCCGCCGATGCGGCGATGATGATGCAACTTGGTGCCGATGGGGTATTCGTTGGTTCGGGTATTTTCAAATCCGGTGACCCAGTGCGTCGTGCGCAGGCCATCGTCCAGGCAACCTTGAACTTTGATAATCCAGATGTAGTCGCAAAAGTGTCGCGCGGCTTGGGTGATGCGATGGTTGGCATTAACGTGGCGGACATTCCGGTAGCGCACCGGCTGGAGGATCGAGGCTGGTGACCGCTTCCCCGCTGATCGGGGTGCTGGCACTTCAAGGCGATGTCAAGGAGCACGAGCTAGCCCTAGCGGCGGTAGGGGCGCGCACCACTCGGGTACGCACCGAAGCTGATCTAGCCGCAATCGACGGCTTAGTGATACCAGGTGGAGAGTCGACCACCATGTCGAACTTGGCAATTCGATTGGACCTCATCGACCCACTGCGCGCTGCCTCGAAGGCTGGCCTGCCGATGTATGGCTCATGTGCCGGCATGATCATGTTGGCCGCCCGGATCACCGATGCCCGCCCGGATCAGCAAACCATCGGTGGTCTGGACGTCACGGTGCGCCGCAACGCCTTTGGCCGCCAGGTTGACTCATTTGAAATCGATCTGGACATCCCGGCTGTTGGATCGGAGCCCTTTCGGGCGGTATTTATCCGGGCCCCGCTGGTGGAGTCAGTCGGTTCAGCGGTCGAAGTGCTCTCAATCCTTGATCACGGGAGTGCGGCAGATACCATCGTGGCGGTGCGTCAAGGGGTGCGGCTCGCCACGTCATTTCATCCCGAATTGACGGGCGACACTCGGATCCACGAGTTATTTGTTCAGATTGTGAGGCAGCACTGATGAGCGGTCATTCCAAATGGGCGACCACTAAGCACAAGAAAGCCGTCGTCGATGCACGCCGTGGCAAGTTATTTGCGCGCCTGATCAAGAATATTGAGGTCGCTGCTCGCACCGGCGGCGGTGATCTAGCTGGTAACCCAACCCTTTATGACGCTGTCCAAAAAGCCCGCAAAACTTCGGTGCCGCTGGACAATATCGAGCGGGCGGTCAAGCGTGGATCAGGGCTGGAAGCTGGTGGAGCCGATTGGCAAACCATCATGTACGAAGGCTACGGACCAAGTGGGGTTGCTTTCCTCGTTGAGTGCCTTACTGATAATCGAAATCGCGCTGCGTCTGAGGTTCGAGTTGCCATGACCCGAAATGGTGGCTCGATGGCCGACCCGGGCTCGGTTTCCTATCTGTTCGCACGCAAAGGCGTGGTTATCGTGCCAAAATCCGATGGCCACAACGAGGATGACATCCTCAATGCGGTATTGGATGCAGGGGCCGAAGAAGTCAATGATCTAGGTGAATCATTCGAAATCGTCAGCGCGGCTACCGATGTGGTGGCGGTGCGCATTGCTTTGCAAACTGCGGGGCTGGACTACGAATCTGCCGAGGCAACTTTTTTGCCGAGTGTTACCGTCGAATTAGACGAAGAGGGTGCACGCAAAGTATTCAAATTAATTGACGTTCTCGAAGAGAGCGATGACGTTCAATATGTTTATGCCAACTTCGATGTTAGTGACGATATTATGGCAGCTGTTGGGTAAATCAGTGGTGGAAAATGGCTGACGACAAGAGCGGGGTCGGCACCCAACTACGTGGCTGGGATGCCGCCACCTTCCGTACCGCTAGTGCGAATCCGAACCTGCGCTCGACGGTGATTGCGCTCGCGGTACTGGACCGGGCGCCAGACTGGGAGCGGTTGCACGCCCGCCTTAATCGACTTACATTATTTGTGCCGGTCTTGCGTAAACGCCCGCTCTATGGTGCAACCGGGTTTTCGGCACCACGGTTGGCGGTGGACCCGGATTTCGATCTCGATGTGCATGTGCGCAGGTACCGGTTGCCGGTTGACGCGGGCTGGGAAGGATTGTTAGCTGACGCCCGGCGCATGAGCTTGACCGATTTCGACCACAACCGCCCGTTATGGGAAGCGGTCCTTATCGAGGGGTTACCAGGGGACCAGTCCGCATTCCTATTGAAACTGCATCATTCAATTGCCGATGGGGCAGCGACCGTACAGATTGCGATGTCGCTATTCGAATTCAGTGGTCAGGCCAACCCCGCTGAACCGGTGCCACCACCCGCGCCGGAATCCGAGGATGTCTCGGTGACAGATGTGACAATCGCCAACCTGACCGACAACCTCAAATGGGGCACCGAGCAAGCCGTGAATTCAATACGCGGGGCCTTGGGTCTGGTCCGGGGCACTATGACCGAGCCAACCCAAACCTGGTCTCGGGTGTGGAACACGGTTTCGTCAATTGGCCGATTCACCTCGGTAAGTGATGGCCCGATGTCCCCGGTGCTGGCTGGCCGCGGCACCACCTATCGGTTCGCCGCCTTCAACTTGCCGTTCGCCGCACTTCGAGGTGCCGCCAAGTCGCGGGAGCTAAGTGTCAATGACGCCTTTCTTGCCGCACTTGCCGGCGGGTTTGATATTTACCATCGCCGCCACGGAGTCGTCGTTGACGAATTGCGGATAAATGTGCCGATTAGTTTGCGCGGGGATCCAGGGGATCGGACCGGGCAGGCGTCCAATGCCGTCAGTATCGCGAGGTTCCCGTTTCCGATTGCCGGATTATCAGTTGGTGAGCGGATGACCGCGGCGCATGACCTAATCTCCAATTGGCGTGCGGAGCCGGCACTTCGGCTAGCCGACCCACTTGCCGAGGTCAGTTGGTTAGTGCCCGTCCCTATGCTCGCCCAAGCGGCCCAAAGCAGTGACGTCACCGCCAGCAATGTGCCCGGCCCGCCGATTCCCCTTTATCTGGCCGGGGCCAAGATGCTCGCGGCTTATCCATTGGTTGCCACGATCGGGGCGGCGGTGAACGTCACACTGGTGACTTACGACGGCACGGCCTATGTAGGGATTTCGGCCGATGACCGGGCGGTCAAAGACCTAAGTGACCTAGTCGAAGACCTACGCGCCGGCTTCGCGGAGGTGGTTGGGGACCAAGTCGGCCCACGGGATCAGTACGCCGCGCCGAGTGCCTGATTCCCCCAATCTGTCGGCCCCTAGCGTTACTGTCGTCCGAACACCTGTTCGGACGGTGAAAGGGGTAGGCGTGCGTGTCTTGGGAGTCGACCCCGGCCTGACCAGGTGCGGGGTGGCGGTAATCGAAGGCGCACCTGGTCGCACCCTGACCGCATGCCATTTCGGGGTGATCGTCACCGCACCGGCCACCCCGATCGAACTTCGGTTGGCGACCGTCGAGCGTGGCATCAACGCTCTTGTTGACCAATATGACCCCGACGTCATAGCGATCGAGCGAGTTTTCAGCCAACACAATGTGCGATCGGCTATGGGCACCGCCCAAGCGGCCGCGATGGCACTGCTGATCGCCGGGCGGCGGGGGATATCGGTGGCTATGTACACCCCTACCGAGGTGAAAGCTGCGGTCACCGGCAGCGGCCGGGCTGACAAAGTGCAGGTAACCGCGATGGTGACTCGAATCTTGGGTTTAAGCCAGGCCCCGAAACCGGCAGACGCGGCCGATGCGGTGGCGATCGCTGTGTGCGCGATCTGGCGGGGTAGTGCGCAACAGCGCATCGCAGCGGCGATTGCGTCCGGTGCCCGATGATCGCCTTCTTGCGCGGCGTTGTTAGTCACTCGGGAGTCGATTATGTGGTTGTCGATATCGGGCCGATGGGGCTCACCGCTTCGTGTACGCCGGCTACGGCACTTAGTTTGCGGGTAGGTGATCACGTCGAACTTGTCACCACCATGGTCGTGCGCGAGGACTCTTGGACACTATTTGGTTTCCTTGATACCGACGAGCGGGCGGTATTCGAATTGGTTCAAACTATTAGCGGGATCGGTCCGCGACTTGCCCTCGCAATCCTTGCCACCTTGTCACCGGATGAACTTCGGGTTGCCGTGGCACGCGATGATTTTGCGACCTTGACCAAGGTGCCGGGTGTGGGCCGGAAGGGTGCGGGTCGCTTGGTGTTGGAACTTAAGGATCGCATCGGGCCACCAACCGGGGGTGTAGCTAATGCGGGCGGGGCCCTTTCACCAGCAACTTGGCAAGGCGCCGTTGCGGCTGGCCTGATCTCCTTGGGCTGGTCTGCTCGCGAAGCCGATGCCGCGGTTGTTGCCGTCACCCCACTGGCTGCCGAGATGGCCGACCCAGATATTGCGAAGCTACTTAAAGCTGCATTGCAAGCCTTGGATCGCACATGAGCGATCGGGTCACCGATGCAACACCTGATCCCACCGACGCTGCCGTCGAAGGCGCCCTGCGGCCCACCTCACTGCAGGAGTTCGTTGGTCAAGATCGGGTTAAGTCGCAACTTGGTTTGGTCCTGGAGGCCGCTCGTCGGCGGGGTCGGGCCGCCGACCATGTGCTTTTAAGTGGTCCACCGGGTTTGGGGAAAACCACCTTGGCCGTCATCATTGCCGCGGAGTTGCAGGCGCCACTTCGCATTACCTCCGGCCCGGCTTTGCAACATGCCGGTGATGTGGCGGCAGTTCTCGCGAGCCTGCAACCAGGTGAAGTGCTGTTCCTTGACGAGATCCATCGCACCGCGCGGGCCGCAGAGGAAATGCTGTATCTGGCGATGGAGGATTTTCGGGTTGATGTGGTCGTCGGCAAAGGGCCGGGGGCGACGGCCATCCCACTGGAGATTGCCCCGTTCACCCTCGTCGGGGCCACCACCCGAGCCGGGTTACTGCCTAGCCCGCTACGCGACCGGTTCGGTTTCACCGCGCATTTGGATTTCTATGACCCGGCGGATCTGGAAATAATTTTGCGGCGTTCGGCCGCGCTGCTCGACGTCCCCCTGCACGAGGACGGCGCCGTTGAGATCGCCCGTCGGTGCCGGGGCACCCCCCGTATCGCCAATAGGCTGCTGCGGCGGGTGCGAGATTTTGCGCAGGTGCACGGCACCGGGGTGGTGGATCACGCCACCGCCAACTTGGCCCTTGAACTTTATGAGGTGGATGAGCTGGGTCTAGACCGTATCGACCGGGCGGTACTTGAAGTCCTAATCAACCGATTCGGCGGGGGCCCGGTCGGCCTGTCCACGCTGGCGGTGGCGGTAGGGGAAGAGCCCGAGACCATTGAGACGGTGGCCGAGCCCTTCTTGGTGCGATTAGGCATGATCGTGCGCACCCCCCGGGGGCGGGTTGCGGCACCGATGGCTTGGTCCCACCTCGGGGCGAGCACTCCGCTTTTGCCGCAATCAGAGTTTGATCTAGGCACCTAAGGGCCGGTTTTCCGGGCACCGGTAGGCTCATCCGGTGGCCGTAAATTCGGCCATTGACGGGTGTTGATCTGATTTCGACCCCGTCCGGACTTGGTGTCAGGAGCGCTGTGGAAATCGCAACGATTTTACCGTTGGTTTTGATCGCGGTCGTTTTCTATTTTCTGATGATTCGCCCGGCAAAGACCCGGCAAAAGAAACAGGCCGAGACATTGGCCAAAATGGGCCCGGGCACCAACATCATGACCACCGCCGGCATCTTCGGCACGGTTATTTCCACTGGCGCTGAAGTCCTCGTTGAGATCTCACCGGGGGTCATCATTCGGATGCTGCCGGCCGCCATCGCCAAAGTCATCCCCGTCGAAGATGTTGACGCAGTTGCCCCCGATGAGCCAGAAGCACCTGGCGCACCGGGCTCGGCCACTTAATCGGTCTACCGGTGGCTCCTCCGGTAACTTCGCGGCCCGCGCGTGGGCTGATTGCCTTATTCATTCTGCTCGTGGGCCTACTTGTTTGGGTATTTTGGCCCGGTACCTCAAATACGGTTCGCCTAGGTCTGGACCTGCAAGGTGGTACCCAGGTCATCTTGGTGCCAAAGCCGGTAACCGCCGGCGCCACGATCACCGATGAGCAATTAGCGCAGACCGTAGCCATCATCCGCCAGCGTGTAGACGGTCTTGGCGTCGCCGAAGCTGAAGTCACCACCCAAGGCTCGGGCAGCGGGGCCGCCATTATCGTCTCGGTACCCGGCGCGGAGCAAGATCGCCTAGTTGACTTGGTCAAGCGCACGGCCCTCTTGGACTTCCGCCCGGTCGATACGCTGCTAAACCCCCAGCCATTTGATGTAAATGCCCCGCCAACACCGGATCCGTCTGCCAACCCGTCTGCCAGCCCGTCGCCGTCACCAACTACCACTTTCGTGCCGGGGACCCAATTAGTGCAGTCACCGGAGAACTCAAGTGAGTATTTTGCTCAGGTAGCGGCTTTGGATTGCACGAATCCAGATTCCTACACCGGGGGAATCCCCGATGACCCAGCGCTGTGGCTGGGTACCTGTGAGCGCAATGGTCAACTCAAGTACAACCTTGAGCCCGCGTTCATCAAGGGCAGTAACGTCACCGGCGCGACGGCGGGGCTACCGCAAAGTGGGATTGGCAGTTGGGTGGTGTCACTGGAATTCGATAGCGAAGGCGCCAAGGCGCTAGCTGATGCCTCCACCAAGCTGTCCGCGCTGCCAGACTGCGGTTCCGGTGCCAGCCCGTGTAATGCCTTTGCAATCGTGCTCGACGGAGTCGTTGTCTCCGCCCCTAGATTCAATGAGCCGATCCTTGGAGGGCAAGCCCAAATCGAAGGTGACTTCACCGCGCAGGAGGCCAACGACCTAGCCAACGTACTTAAGTACGGCGCGCTACCGGTCACCTTGGATCCGGTTGATATCACGAGTGTGTCACCGACCGTAGGCAATGATCAATTGCGCGCTGGGATCATCGCTGGGCTCCTTGGTCTAGTACTGGTCATGGTCTACCTGATGATCTACTACCGGGCCCTCGGCATCGTGGCGGTTATTTCGCTGATCCTCGCCGCCGCGGTTACCTATCTGATGATCGTCGTCTTTAGTAAGACCATCGGGTTGACGTTGACCTTGGCCGGGGTAGCCGGAGCCATCGTGGCGATTGGTATTACCGCGGACTCCTTCGTCGTTTACTTCGAACGGATTCGAGATGAAATCCGCGAAGGCAGATCGCTGCGTCAAGCTTGCGAAAGTGGTTGGGTGCGAGCCCGACGAACATTGTTGGCCGCGGACTTCGTGTCACTGCTGGCCGCGGTCGTGCTCTACCTACTTTCGATCGGCAGCGTTCGCGGGTTTGCATTTGTCCTAGGGCTAACGACGATTGTCGACGTGATTGTGGCGTTCTGGTTCACCCATCCGTTCGTAGTGTTGCTTGGGCGCACCAAGTGGATGCAGAAAGGGTCGCGGTGGACCGGCCTGGATGCTGATCGAGTCGGTGGCCATAGTCTGGCCGGTGCAGTGATCGGTAAGTCACGAAGACGCTCGGGCGCCAACAAACAGACCGAGGAGGTGCCGAGCCCATGAGTGGTCGTATTGGCATTGCCCAACGCCTCTATCAGGGACAGGTGTCTTTCAACTTCGTCGGTCGGCGGCGCACTTGGTACGTAGTATCCGCAATTATCTTGTTGATTTCGGTAGGCGCCTTGCTTTTTCGTGGACTAAATCTCGGTATCGAGTTTCGCGGCGGCGCGGACTTTGCGATCCCGAATGCAACCTGCAGTGTCCAGCAGGCGCGCACTGTCGCGGAAGCAAAGACCGGAGCACAGGCCATTGTCACTTCGGCTGTCAACGGCACGATCCGGGTGCAGACCGAGTCGCTTACCTCCGATGAGAGTTCGGTGCTCGCGGGTCAATTGGCTGACCTGTGTGGGGTACCAAAGGCGGAGATCAAGGTTCAGGTGGTTGGACCGACCTGGGGTTCGGAGATTTCGAAGAAAGCGCTGCAGGCCTTAGTGGTCTTCTTGCTGCTGGTAACCATATTTCTCTCCATATATTTCGAATGGCGAATGGCGGTAGCAGCACTTGTTGCCCTGGCGCATGATCTAGTCATCACCATTGGGATTTATGCACTCACAGGTCTTGAGGTCACGCCAGCTACCGTCATTGGGTTACTGACGATTCTTGGGTTTTCCTTGTACGACACCGTGGTGGTGTTCGACAAGGTGAAGGAGAACACCCGAAATATCGCCGGTCAATCGGTGCTCACCTACAGCGAGGCAGCAAACCTAGCCCTAAATCAAACCTTGGTTCGCAGTATCAACACCTCGATTGTTGCGCTCTTGCCGGTTCTCGCCATCATCATTATCGGTGCTGGTTTGCTTGGTGCCGGTACCTTGCTGGACCTTGCGGTTGCGCTCGCGGTTGGGATGGCCGCGGGTACGTATTCATCCATCTTTATTGCCACACCTTTCTTAGCGCAATTAAGGGAACGCCAGCCGGCAATGCGGTCCCTGACAGCCCGCGTTACTGCACGTCGGGCCCAGGCTGGTAAGGGCCGCACCGGCGACCTCGATGACGCAGGAGGTGACGGTGATGTTGGGATGACCACCCGCGCTCCCGACACCGTGCGACACCAACCCAAACGGGTGACCCGTTCGCGTAGATCCAAGTCCTAGCTCAGGGTCAATGACCGAGCCCGAATCGCTACTTAGTGCCTCAGCCGAGGCGATGTTGCGGACCAGAATTCGAGTGTTCGCTAACTGGCCGCAGGCTGGGGTTTCATTTCAAGACCTGACGGGGTTGATGGAAGACCCGGTGGCATTTGGCCAGGTGATCGACGCCATGAGCCAAGTGCTTGGACCGAGTCCAATAGACGATGTCGCTGGTATCGAGGCCCGTGGCTTCCCGTATGGGGCAGCACTTGCGCGGGCCCGAGGTGCTGGTTTTGTCACCTTGCGCAAGCCGGGCAAATTACCAGGTGCGGTCCACTCGGTTGACTACGCGCTGGAATACGGATCCACCACCTTGGAAATACATGCCCATGCACTGGGGCCGGGTCGACGCGTGGTCCTGGTCGATGACGTGTTGGCCACCGGCGGCACGGCCGCCGCCGGAGTCGACCTAATCCGGCGCACCGGCGCCGAAGTGGTTGCCGTCATCTTGGTTCTTGAGATATCCGCGCTGGGCGGCCGGGCGGTTCTTGAAACCCTCGGGGTTAACGTGCACGCGGTGCTTATTTCCTAGTTCGCGTACACTGGCAGGGTGAACACGAAATATTCTCGTTCTTTTACGTGCAATACGTAAATTTGGAGTGCCAGTGGCCAAGGAAGCACCGCTGATCACGGAGCCGGTTTCGCAACCAGGCTTGGTCCCGGCCGCGTCCGCAGGCTTTCGGTCACGGGTTGCCCGCCTAGCCGGGATTCAGCGCCGGGCGCACCCAGAACTTGAGCCACTATTTCGCACCCTGCGCCAGTACCACCCCAAGTCTGATACCCGGATGGTGGAGCGCGCATATGAGATGGCCGAGTATCTGCACCGCGATCAAATTCGGATGTCGGGGGAGATATACATCACCCACCCTTTAGCGGTCGCGACAATTCTTGCTGATCTAGGTATGACCGCGCCAACACTGGCGGCTGCACTGTTGCACGATACCGTTGAAGATACCGGATACTCAATTGATGCACTCCGCGAGGATTTTGGGGATGAAATCGCTCAGTTAGTTGATGGCGTAACAAAACTTGATCGGGTTAAATATGGTGAGTCCTCGGCTTCTGAGACCGTTCGCAAGATGGTAATCGCTATGGCGCGCGATATTCGAGTGCTCGTGATAAAGCTGGCGGATCGTTTACACAATATGCGCACCCTGCGCCACATGCCCGAGGAGAAGCAGCAGGTGAAGGCGCGTGAGACCCTCGAAATCTATGCGCCACTTGCCCATCGTCTTGGGATCAATGCGGTTAAGTGGGAGTTGGAAGACCTTGCCTTCGCGACCATGCATCCGAAGATGTATGACGAAATCGTGCAACTGGTCGAGCAACGGGCGCCATCGCGCGACCAGTTGCTTTCAGCGATCATAGAGGAGATTAATGCAGACCTACGCAAGGGTAAATTGCGTGCGGTGGTAAGTGGTCGCCCAAAACACTACTACTCGGTGTATCAAAAGATGATTGTTCGAGAACGTGATTTCACCGATATCTATGACCTGCTCGGTGTTCGCATCCTTGTCGACAGCGTGCGGGATTGCTATGCGGTACTCGGGGTAATCCACGCCAAGTGGAGCCCGGTGCCGGGGCGCTTTAAGGATTTTATTGCGATGCCGAAGTTCAACATGTATCAATCACTTCACACGACCGTTATCGGGCCTGGGGGTAAGCCGGTCGAGCTGCAGATCCGCACCCAGCAAATGCATCGTTCGGCCGAGTTCGGTGTTGCCGCGCACTGGCGCTACAAACAACAAGATGTAGGGGGCAAATCTGGCCCGGATGACTTTGGTTGGCTGCGCCAATTGATGGAGTGGCAGCGTGAAACCGAGGACCCGGATGAGTTCATGGATTCCCTTCGCTATGACCTAAGTTCCTCTGAGGTATTCGTCTTCACCCCCAAAGGTGACGTGATCGCGCTGCCAAGTAATGCCACCCCGGTGGACTTTGCCTACAGCGTGCACACCGAAGTCGGTCACCGCTGCGTCGGAGCCAGGGTAAATGGCAAATTGGTGCCGCTTGAGTCGAAGTTGGATAACGGTGATGTCGTTGAGATATTCACTTCGAAAGCCGAAGGCGCCGGACCGAGTCGCGACTGGATGGTATTTGTCGCCTCGCCGCGCGCGAAGAGCAAAATCAAGGCGTGGTTTTCTAAGGAGCGCCGTGAAGAAGCCGTCGAAACCGGCAAGGACGCAATCGTCCGCGCCATGCGCAAGCAAGGCCTGCCATTGCAACGTTTAATGACCAATGCGTCACTGCGGAATATTGCGTTTGGGTTGCACCAAAGTGATGTCACCGCCCTCTATGCGTCGGTTGGCGAAGGTCGGATTTCAGCCGCCACGATCGTGCAACGGTTGGTGGATGCAGCAGGGGGTGTCGATGGCGCTGCCGACGATGCGGCCGAGGCTGTCAATCCTGCGAATTTGCGGCAGCGGGCGGGTCCAACTGGTGACGTAGGCGTTGTTGTCAAAGGCGTTGATGATGTCTGGGTAAAATTGGCCAAATGCTGCACCCCGGTGCCCGGTGATGAAATTCTTGGATTTGTCACGCGCGGGTCTGGGGTTTCCGTGCATCGCGCCGACTGTGTCAATATCCCCGGCCTGCAAGGGGAGCCGGAGCGAATCCTAGAGGTCATCTGGGCGCCGACGGCAACCAGCGTCTTCCTGGTGAATATTCAAGTCGAAGCACTTGATCGAGCCAGACTCCTAAGTGATGTCACCAGAGCGCTCTCGGACACCCACGTAAATATCTTGAGCGCTTCGGTTACGACATCACGGGATCGAATCGCTCTGTCGAGATTTACCTTTGAAATGGCCGACCCAAAGCACCTAGGCTCAGTGCTGAAGGCCGTGCGCAGCGTTGAGGGAGTTTACGACGCGTATCGAGTGTGACAGTTCTCGTTAACTTGACCTATCGTTAACCAGCGTGAGTGAGTGATCCGAATTCATTTGCGGCCGCTTGTGCCGCCCTTAACAGTGCAGTGGTCTGCTCGATAGCGGTGTCCAACTTTGCGACTTCGCGCAGATTTCCACTGGTTTCAGCCTTTTGCCTCTTGACCTCAAGCTTGGCAATACCGTCGGCGAACACATTGGCGGTGGACTCGGCCCGGGCCCTGGCCTCGGGGTTGGATTTCTTCCACGTTTCGGATTCGCCCTTGCGCAATGCCTCATCAACTTTGCGAAGACGCCCCTCCAGGCGTTCCCGTTCACCGCGTGGTAGGTCGCCAATCTTTTCCCAGCGTTCGTGGATCCCGCGAAGGGCGGTCTTCGCGGCTTTGTGATCGGTTATTGGCAGTAGCGCTTCGGCTTGCGAAACTAGAAGTTCCTTCTCGGCGAGATTGGGCAAGAGCGCTGCCTCGGCCTGCTGCTCCGCGGTGGTCTTGGCCGCGAAGAACTCATCCTGGGCCGCCTTGAAGCGCTTCCAGAGTTTGTCCTCGTCACTTCGCCCCCCACGTGGGGCCGTTTTCCAGTCATTCATGAGGTCGCGGATCTTCTTGCCGGTACTCACCCAATCGGTTGACTTCGCTAGAGCTTCGGCGGCGGCAATAAGTTCGCGTTTGCGGGCGACGGCTACCTTGTGCAGGGCATCAGCCTCGGTGAAGTGCTGGCGCCGGCGCTTGTCGAAGCCAGTGCGGGCGGTGCTGATCCGTTTCCAAAGCAGCTGTTCGGTGGCCCGATCGGTGCGCGGTAGCGCCTTCCACTCTTCGACGATGGCGGCGAAGCGCTCACTTGACTGCTTCCACGCAGTCGACGGGCCGAGTTGTTCGGCTTCGGCCGTAAGGGCGTCCCGGGCCGCGGTGGCCTCGGCTCGAACCGCCGCTCGTTTTTCGGCCGCCGCCGCCAGGACCTGGGCGATACTGGCGGCAACCGAATCGCATTTCCCATCGAGTGCAGCCACGTCGCCAACGAAGGCGCGCGCGGCCAGCGCCTCCTGGACCTTCGCGAGAACGCCTTGGGCTTGCGCTGGGGTCGCGCGCCCATCGGCCAAGCGGGCACCGATCAAGTCAATTTCGACGACCAGATCCTCGTATTTGCGCTGAAAGAACGCCAAACCGGCTGCCGAGGGGCCGGCGGCCCACTGGCCAATGCGAATTTCACCTTCCGGCGCCTGCAAGTAAACCGTGCCGTCTGCGTCCACCCGGCCAAATGGCGAGGGCGCTGCCGCGACCTGGGCCGGCCGCAGCATGGCTGGGGTCGGCATTGGGGTCGGCATTGGGGTCGGCCCAATTGGGTCGGCCATAGGCGAACCTGCCTCACGGTTAGGGGGCTGTGGAGATCTAGTGCCTTTGAGGTCTACTTTCCCACCGTACCGGCCCAATTACCCAACTTGCACCGTGGCTGTCTCAATCGTTATGGATTGACTTGGGGGTCCATCGGAGCCACCACCGGCCACGCCACCGGCGGCAATCTGGCGCACGAGGTCCAGTCCGGCGGTGATTGTGCCCCAAATGGTGTACCCAGGCGGCAAGGTGGTGTCCTCATAAACTAGGAAAAATTGCGAGCCATTGGTGTTCGGGCCGGCATTTGCCATGGCGACCGACCCGGCCGGGTAATTCGCGGTGGCAGCCGCCGGCAGGTTCTCATCTGGCACCTGGTAGCCGGGGCCGCCGGTGCCATCGCCCTTGGGATCACCACATTGCAGGACGAAAATTCCCTCTGTAGTCAACCGATGGCAGGCCACCGCGTCATAAAAGCCCTGCTCCACCAAGAAAATCTCCGAGGCCACCGTCAAGGGGGCATCGGCGGGCAAGGTCTCGATGACGATGTCACCGCAATTGGTTGCCAAGGTGATTTTCGCTGGATTTGCCGAAAGCGGGGACGCAGCCGGGGCACTTGCCCACGATTGGTTATCTGGGCGGGCGGCGACCGGCGGGGTGCAGGCCAGGGCTGGTGCTGCCGATGCTGCTGCCGGTGCTGGTGCTGCCGATGCCGGTGCTGCTGATGCCGGTGCTGATGCCGGTGCTGCTGCTGCCGGTGCCGGTGTCGGTGCTGCCGATGCCGAGGCTGCGGGCTCGGCGTTATTGCGCTGGCTGATGAACACAACCGCCAAGGAGCCGGCTACAAGCCCGACAACCACGATCGCGGCGATGAACTTTTGGCGCCCGCTCCGGCGCTTGGCGCTCGCCGCGCGGCGCTCCTGCTGACGCTCGTACTTCTCCCGGGCTAATTGGCGCTCGCGCTGGTTACTTGTCACTCGCGGAGTCTATTCGGCCACAGCCGTGCCCGGC
>JAQCEO010000092.1 GCA_027729805.1 Actinomycetota bacterium | reverse complement strand
GGGCAATGACGGGCGCCGCCGATGGTGAATGCGAGATGACCATGCGCGCGCGATTGGCGATCTCCCACATGCCCGCGTTTTGGAGCAGGCGCATGTCGTTGATTTGATCCTCAAGGGGCGGATGCAGGTGCGCGCCGCCTTGCCCGCGCAACATCAGTTGCTCAACCCCACCTTCACCGCGCAGGGCAAGGTAGAGCTCGACCATGCGGGTGTCGTGCAAGAGCGCGACAGCGTCGACCGTCTTCATCACCTCAAGCATCGGCAGGTGAAAGTGGCTGTTGCCAAGGAGTGTGACGAACACTTCGTGGTTGCTGCCTTTTTCGAAGATGTCAGTAAGGGGCCGGTGCTTGATGACGCTGTTGCTGTTGCTTTGGTCGGCGTCGGCATCGGCGGTTGTGTAGACGGTCAGATTGCAGAGTTTCGCGAGTTCGATGCTGGTGGCAGCGCTGAAGTCGGCGATGCCGGATTTTTGTGGTGGCCAAGGGGAGGCGATGCCAACCGAGAGGTCCTTACCCAGCAGGTAACCCGGCGCGGACGCCGGTGCAATGTTCATTTTGCCCAGGTGCTTAAGGGTGCTGGCGACAAGAACCTGCTCAAGTTCGGTGTGCTGGTGTTGCATGATTTTGGCTTGCTGGCGGGCAAATGAGCGCCGGTTGCCCAGATGCCGGCGGATGGCCTTGGCAAAGGCTTTTATGTCTTTCGGGCTCGCCAGGTAGACCCCTCCGCCAACGAGCTCACGATGGGCCGGGATATCGGACGCCACCACCTGCGCACCGGCGCCGACCGCTTCGATCACCGGCAGCGAGAGGCCTTCGTCAAATGACGGCACGATAACTACCGAGGCATCGCGCAGAGTCTGGTGCAGGTCGGCTTCGCTGAGCCGGCCGACGGTCACTGCCTCACCCGGGCGCATTGCGGCGTGGATGCTCCAGTGATGCACGCGGGTCTGTTGCCCGGCCATCCCGATGACGATCACCTCGCGCGGTGCATCAACGCCGGCTGTTGCAACACCGATCGCCGCGAGCGCGCCGTAGGTGTTCTTGCGCTGCTCATCACCTGTCATGACAACTATCGGCCCGGTTGGTGCACCTGCTCGCCCCTTGGTTTCGATCCCGAGATCCTTCGGCCAAACTACTGTTGCCTCAACGCTGCTGCGCCCAAGTCGAGTTGCTAGTTCGGCCTTCACAACACCCGAAATACAAAGGAATTCGTCGTAGTAGCGCAGCGCATCAAGGCGTGACGCATATTCCGCGCGCTCGGCCGCATGTTTTAAATACACACTCGGGTAATGCATCGGGATGAAGTCGAAAACTATGGCGATTTTATGGGCCGAACTACGCAAAAGCGCCACCAACGGCTCAGCGGTCGCCGTCATCGGCGAGGGTTCAATCAGCACCGAGAAACGATTTACGTTGGCCTCGGTGACCTTGGTTAGCTGCTCACACTCACCCGCCAATTCGACCGGTAGTTTCTCCAACCCGCGGTCAACGAGCAGCACCACTTTTTCGTCACCGAGGGTTTCGCGTAACCCGAGCAGGGCGCTGCGCGCGAACCGGCCGATGCCGCGGGCGCCGAAGGCGGCGGTCTGCAAACTGCGCGCGTCCAACAGCACGGAGTTACCGGTGGCCGGATGCGGTGCCGCGGGGGCGTTCGCCAGTCTTAGCCGCAGGCGCAAAGCCGCGAGCAGGCGGCCCAGTTCGTCATCGTGGTTGTCGGTGCGGCGGGCCAAGAGCTCGTCGGTGTCGTACGGGCCAGCATCGACCCAGGTGCGAATCTCCAATGTCTCCTGGGCCGCCAGCGGCCCGAGGTCAAAGCCGGCGGTCGGCAAGGCCGGTAGGTGCTCGGGGTTGATCCAGGTGATGGCCTCGGCCGGGGCCTTACCTAGGAACGCCGGATCAACAAGGTGCGCCAGGTTGGTTTGCACGTGCTTTAAGTGACGTTTGCGAATGATGGCGCGCTCAATTGGCCCGGGCAGGTGTTGACGCAGCGCCTGCAACCGACCGAGCACCGCTTTACCAATCCCGGCGACCTTGCGCGATGCCCGCCACGAGCGTGAACTCGTAGCGGTGTTCAGTGCGGTGCGTAGTTCGTGGATCTGCTTTTCGTATTCGCTTCTCGGCACAGCATTGCGGGTGTCGCCCAGGATCAACTCACGCTGCCAGGCCCGGCGATTGTGAGCCTGACGCTTGTCACGTCGCAAGTCGGACGTATCGGCCAACACCCAACCGAACACTCCAGCGTCGAGTGCGTTAAACGGCGTGGCGATCGCGGCCGCAAGTTCTTTATGTTCGTCAGCAACATACCAACGGTTGACTCCATCGAAGGCCACAAACTTGTATTTCGCTTTTGTGATTCGGGGCTCCCAACCTTGGTGACTCGGTGTGCTGGTGCCGGGCAGCACCGCCTCCACGCAAAGCACCCAAGGTCGATGGGTAGTGAGCGAAAGCCCTTGCAATACAAGGCTTTCAGCGCCTTCAACATCAACAGACATAAAGTGGATCTCACCAACTTCACGTTCGGTCAGCATGTCGTCAAGGGTCGCGGTCGCAACCGGGGTTGCGCGCACTTCGAAGCCACGTGCGCGGGCGGCCTCGGCCTCACCTTCATCAAGGGTGCCCAAGCCGGTGCCCGGTACGCGATAGAAAGTTAGTTCACCCGGGCCACTTGCCGCGGCCATCTCGATTACTTGATCACGTGGACGCATGATGCGAAGGGATTGCGCAAGTTCAGGGTCGGCCTCGATCAACAGGC
>JAQCEO010000091.1 GCA_027729805.1 Actinomycetota bacterium | reverse complement strand
ACGATTCTGACCTTGTTTTCGCGGGCGAAGTTGACCGCCGCCACTATGTCCTGATTTATTTCTACCGCGACCGCTTGGGTGCTTGCCGTCGAAGTCCACGCCTGGAACATGCCAGTTGATTGGGTGGCACCTGGTTGTTCTTCTAGGTACCAGGGGTTCTTTAGCCGGGCTGGGATGATTGCTGATTTCAGTGCGCTCCATGGCGTAACTGGTTGTATTAACCGCCCACCGACTTGTGCGTTAAGGCGTGCCCACCTGACCTTGCTGGGCCAAGTAGCCTTTTGTGCGCCAGCTACGGCGGCGGCCCGGCCGGGGAGAACTGCGGCACCGAAAATGGCTGCTGCAGTGCCAAGGAATGAACGACGGGTTATTCCGGTGACGCCCACGTGGGTCACTATACATGTGGAAGCGGTAAATATGTAAGGTTGTTCCAGTAGGACTCAACCCGAACTCCAAAGCGCAAACTGCGTCAGTGCTTGGGCTGATGTCAAGTTTACAAGTTCCTGGGTTAGTAGTTTTGATGGCGGCAATCCAATTGCTACTGCCACCGTCGTTGACTTTTGGACCCGTTTGGCTGATCCCGGTTATTGAGCTGGCGGGGATTCCCCTGTGGCTGGTGTCACGTAAGCGCGAAAGCGAATCCGGGAAAGCATGGGCAGCCTTTGAACTGTCATATTTAAGTCTGTTGGTTGTGGCGAGTGTACTTAATGCAGGACTTGCATTAGCCACCTTGTTTATGAACACCAACGATGCTGCCGCCTATTTATTATTCGGTGGGTTCGGGGTGCTGACGGTAAATGTGCTGAGCTTCGGCTTGATCTACTGGTGGATAGACGGAGGCGGGCCGGCAATTCGCGCAGCAGGTTCGGTGACGACCTAGGATTTCCAATTTCCGCAGCAAGGTGGCCCGGTAGATGGTGACAATGCCTGGAGCCCACAACTCTTCGACTACATCTACACGGCGTACACGAATATTATTGCGTTCAGTCCCACCGACACCATGCCGTTGTCGCACCGGGCTAAATTTCTATTCATAGTTCAGTCGGCGGTATCGCTGGTAACGATCTTGGTTACCGTCTCCCGAGCGATTGGTCTGATTCCTGACTGATTGCAGCTGCGATCTTTCGGCAAGCGTCACCGAGGGCTTTGAACTCGGATTTGCTGAGCACGTCAAGTACGTGGGTGCGCACTCCGGTTACGTGGGTTGGCGCTGAATCAACCAGGGCCTGCCAGCCGGCCTCGGTCAGTACCGCGAATGAGCCCCTGCGGTCCTCGGCGCATTCTTCGCGGGTTAATAATCCGGTTGCCTCCAGTCGACCAACTTGGTGTGACAGGCGGCTGCGGGAAGCCAGCGTGGCCTCGGCCAAGTCGCTCATGCGCAGCCGTTTGCCCTCGGACTCACTTAGCCGGACCAAGATTTCATAGTCGGCGATGGTCAAGTCGTGCCGGCATTGCAGCTCGAAATTGAGTTGGTTATTTAGGAGGGTCCAGGCAGCGATAAAGCTACGCCAGGATTGCTGCTCATCAGGGTTCAGCCACTTGGTCACCGGCTTAGTCTACGTACATTAGTTGAATCTGGTACTTTCTCCGAAGATTTTGGCTCGGCGGGCACTTACCAATGCGTTACGCCGGTGGGTAGCGTCAAAATCTGCGCTCCGTCTGCGGTGACAACCAAGGTGTGTTCGAACTGTGCGGTGCGACGTAGATCTTTAGTTACCACCGTCCAGCCATCCGTCCACATGTCGTAGTCGTAGGTGCCTAAGGTCAGCATTGGTTCGATGGTAAAGGTCATGCCGATCTCCAAAATGCGATCGGACCCGGGATCGTCATAGTGCGGCACGACCAAGCCGGAATGAAATGCGGTGCCAATGCCGTGGCCGGTGAAATCCCGCACCACCCCATAGTTGAATCGGCGGGCGTAGCTCTCGATGACTCGACCAACGACATTGAGTGGGCGGCCGGGGGCGACGGCTGCGATCGCCCGTCTGGTGGCCTCGCGGGTGCGCTCAACCAATAGCCGGGATTCCTCGTCGACACCCTCGCCAACTAGGAAAGTCGCATTGGTATCCCCGTGGACCCCACCGATGAAAGCGGTGATATCGATATTGCAGATATCGCCATCGACTAGCACCGTGGTGTCGGGGATACCGTGGCAGATCACCTCATTTAGGGATGAACAAAGTGACTTTGGGTAGCCCCGGTATCCCAGGGTTGACGGGTAGGCACCATGGTCGCATAGGTACTCGTGCCCGATGCGATCAAGTTCATCGGTGGTCACCCCAGGCACGATGTGCGCCCCAACTTCGACAAGTGCGTCAGCGGCGATTCGCCCGGCAATCCTCATCGCGACCAAGGTGGACTCATCTTGAACATCTGAGCCGGTGTAACGCTCGGGTGCTGGTCTACCCACATACGATGGCCTGGGGATCTGGCTGGGTACGACTCGTTCGGCGGAGATCTTCCCAGGGACTAGCGGTGCGCGAGCGGCTGTGGGCATGGGATGCAGTCTAGGCAGGGCCAACTTTTAGGTTCGATGCACTAGACAAAGGCCGGGAGCTGTTGACGTAAAGCGGCAAGTCGGCCTGGTCATCCAACAGGTCGAGTGAGTAAATAGGGGCGGCTAAAAAGCTGGGCAATGTGAAAGGCCCACACCAGATGGTGCGGGCCTTTCACATTCACGATTGGGGCCGAACTAGGCCTTCTTCGCGACGCGACGACGAGCAGCCTTGCGCGCTGGGCGCTTGGCGGCTTTTTTCGCGGCCTTCTTTGCTGGGCGCTTTTTCGCAGCCTTCTTGGCTGGGCGCTTTTTCGCGGCCTTCTTTGCTGGTCGCTTTTTCGCGGCCTTCTTTG
>JAQCEO010000043.1 GCA_027729805.1 Actinomycetota bacterium | reverse complement strand
ACATAGGCCCCCATGGTGAACGTCAGGCCCATCCCCGCGAGCCAGGTCGCGAGTCCTGGGGCTATTGCCTACTGGAGTTCCTCGCATTACGATGCGGTCACCGCGTGGCCCCAGTCCTTCCCCGATGGGCCTCAGGGCAGCGGCAGCAAGAACTACACGATCGGCGTCCGTCCGGTGCGGGCTTTTTAACTATTTATCAATTTAACTATTTATCAATTCACCAAGAAGTACACCGGTGGTGGTCTGGGGGGGGTCGTCTTTGTGTGGAAAATCGGGAAATAGGTGGTGGCCAGGGACGGGGTCGAACCGTCGACCTTCCGAGTTTGTGAAGGGTGAGCAAGATACAAATAGGTCTTTTTAGTTGTGCACGGTCAGTGGTGGTGTCTTGTGAGTCCCTCGTTGATCGTTGGGGTGTTGCAGAGTCTGTGCACATTGTGTGCGCATGAGGCTTGTTCCGAGTAACTATGCGCCGTCGATGTGCGACCAGGCGACTAGTGCCACCAGGTTGTTGGATTTGTACTTGCTGTGATTCTTTGACCGGGGGCGTGCCAAAGGACCGCCGACCTATATTCATTTTAAATTGCTCATTGAGTTCCTGTCACAGGGTAGTTCTTTGGTAGTTGGGATACTGCTGCACTGCCCCTCGCCCTACCCACCATCGGCCTGTGGTGGCTTCGCTCGAGGGGCGGAATCCCCGGAGGTCCCCTAGATTATGACTAATGGGAAATCCAACCCTCCAAAAGAGAAAAGAGTGTTCATGGACGAGCAGGTACTATTAAGGCTTTGGAACGATAAGCGCATGCAGATCGTCCTTGCGCAGATCGCACCCGCACTCGTTCTAATAGCGGTTTTCGTCCTCGCCGCGCAGGGCACCTTCGCAAACGCCAGCGACGCAGCGCGCTACCTGACTATCGCCGTTGCCGCAAGCACCGGCCTGCTGGCAGTCGTTTCTCAATTCGCGGTTATTCGCGAAGCTCAAGCGCTGCTGCAGGATCTTAACAAGGTCGCTAACGCCTCTGCCCTCACGAAGAAGATCGCATCTTCCCAAAGTTTTCTTTCCCTCACCGCTGTCGGCGTCATTGTCCTGAGCCTGTTGGTCTTTGCCTTCGTCGTATGGAGCGTCCTCGGTTAGTGATGGCTATCGGAATCGCGGTCGTCGTCATATACGCTCTAATTTTGGGGGTCTTGGTCCTTCGTTACGACAACCGGAATCCGCGCCGCGGCAAGATCAGCGGGCGTGGGGGAGATTTCTCGGAGTGATACCTCTGACGCGACACTTCCCTTGACAAGCCCGCACCAGACCGCCCTTGGCTTGGGGCCATCTGTGTGTGGAAAAACGGGAAATAAGTGGTGGCCAGGGACGGGGTCGAACCGTCGACCTTCCGAGTTTCAGTCGGACGCTCGTACCAACTGAGCTACCTGGCCTGATGCAACAAACTGGGCCAGCAGTTCGTTGCAAAGGCCCGGAGCGAACTCCGGGCCCCGCGACCCCGACCGGGCTCGAACCGGCGACCTTCGCCGTGACAGGGCGACGCGCTAACCAACTGCGCTACGGGGCCAACATTTAGTGCGTATCCCCAACGGGGTTCGAACCCGTGTTACCGCCGTGAAAGGGCGGTGTCCTAGGCCACTAGACGATGGGGACCTACGAGCATCTCCGTCGACCGTTACGCCGTTGGCGACCGGGTAAGCATACGGGCTGGCCCCGGAGAGGTCCTACTTGGGAGCATTGGCTGGTTCCAGCCCATCTGGTGGGTCGAGGCCGACCCATAATGGTGTGGTGATTGAGGTATCGGCGGCTGAATTCGAAGACTTGGTGTCCCAGGCCCTGGATTCAATTCCACCGGAGTTAGCGACGGCCTTTAACAATGTGGTGGTGGTGGTGGCCGATGCGCCGCCCGCCGATGAGCCGGATTTGCTTGGGCTATATACCGGCATTCCGCTGACCGAGCGCGATAGTTCGTATGCTGGGGCGTTGCCCGACCAGATCACCATTTTTCGCATTCCTACGCTAGAGATGTGTGACAGTCTCGAAGAGGTAATTGACGAAGTCCGAATCACCGTCGTCCATGAGATTGCCCACCACTTCGGTATTGATGATGAGCGATTGCACGAACTCGGTTACGAATAGTCTCGGCTTCACTTAAAAGGAGCAATGACATGCAGTTGCAAGATGCAGTGGTTCTGGTCACCGGTGGCGCATCGGGTTTGGGTGAGGCGGTTGTGCGGCGCGCGATTGCTGACGGCGCGAGAGGCGTCACCATTGCCGACATGTCCGAAGACAAAGCCAATGCTCTCGCAGCAGAGTTGGGTGAACGAGTTCTAGCCATCAAGGCCGACATCAGTGACGAAGACGAAGTTGGCGCAGCGATTGATGCCACCGTTACCCAATTTGGCCGCCTTGATATCACCGTCAGTTGTGCCGGCATCGCCATCGCCGAGCGCACGTTGGATCGCGAAGGTCAGCCGGCAGCGTTGCCGAACTACGCAAAGGTGATAGGCGTCAATCTCATTGGAACATTTGACGTGGTGCGTCAGAGTGCTGCGGCGATGTCCAAGAATGAACCGAATGGTGATGGTGAACGCGGCGTGGTCATCATGACTGCATCTGTTGCCGCCTTCGACGGTCAAGTGGGTCAGGCGGCCTACAGTGCCAGCAAGGGTGGGCTCGTCGGTATGACCTTGCCGCTCTCCCGTGACCTAGCACCGGCTGGTATTCGGGTGATGACCATTGCCCCAGGGCTGATCGACACTCCTATTTATTCGTTCGCGCCGCCGGAGATGAAAGAGCAGCTTTCGAAAACCCCGGTGTTCCCCAAGCGCCTGGGTAGACCTGATGAGTTTGCAAAGCTGGTCGTGGCGATCATTGACAATGCCTATCTAAATGGTGAGGTTATCCGGCTTGATGCAGCGTTGCGTTTACCACCTAAGTAGTGGCTAGGCCCCGGCGGCGGCTCTGATTAGTCGATCGATGACCGCAACTCCAACCCCGTCGGCCGCCGGTGGCACCGCCAGCACCGCCTCAAGCTGCAGGGCATCGGCTTCACGCAGTGCGGCATAGAGCACGCGCGCATACTCCTCCACATTTCTTGGCACCGCCAATCGCACGACGCCAGTTGGAGTTTCGACTTCAGCAAGGGCGAGGAGTCCGATAACACCTTGGCCGGCGCCGGCGACTTCAGCAGCTATATCGGCCGCTGCGAGCAGTTGCACGCACGCGGTTGGGGAGTAGTGCGAGGTGAGGGTGCCGGAGGCGCGGACAGTTGAATCGTGGGTGACTTTGAGCCCGGTGGCCGCTTCCACATCTTGGGTGGTGATAGCGCCAGGCCTCAGCATCCGTGGGTTCGGGCCGGTGCAGTCAATGATCGTCGACTCAACGCCAACGGTGCAGTCGCCACCGTCAAGAACCACATCACCACCCCGCAGCAACCCACCTATTTCATCGAGTACATGCGCAGCCGTTGTTGGGCTGACCCGGCCGAACCGGTTCGCACTTGGCGCTGCGATACCGACGGCCGGGTCTTTGGTGATTTTGCATAATTCGATAAGCAGTGATCGCGCATCAATATGGGCCGGTACTCGAATGGCCACCGAGTCTTGGCCACCGGTAACAAAATCCTTCGCCCGATCTGATCTAGGAACCACCAAAGTCATCGGGCCGGGCCAAAATGTTGCAGCTAAGGCATGCGCGTAAGTGGGTATGCGAAACCCCCAGGAACCAAAGGCGACGGCGTCGGCAACATGAACGATCAGCGGATGGTCAGCCGGCCGACCTTTCACCGCGTAAATACGTGCCACCGCTCGGGCGTCGGACGCCAGCGCACCTAGGCCATAAACGGTTTCGGTGGGCACCGCAGCGAGGTGGCCGGCGGCGATTGCGGCGGCGGCCTTCATTGGGTCGGTGGTGACTAACACCTGCTCATTCAACCGAACGCCAAAAATTAGTGTTGGTCAGCCCTTGAACCTTGGTACGGTCAGTGTGACCTTCTTATTCTTCGAGACCACCTTGCCGGCCTTCCTGAACACCACCTGGTACTTACCGGAGCGGCTGGCGACATTCTTAAAGACGAGGAGTCCGCGCGCTTTTTTGATGATGCCGGTGGCGACCTTCTTGCCCTTGAAGTAGAGAACGGCCTTGACTCCGGGGGCCAGTACTGGAGCCGGGAAGGTGACCCTCATTTTGCCCCGTGCAGTACCGGTGATGGTTGGCTTGCTGGCGGTGGCAACGGTCGTGGTGGCAACGGTCGTGGTGGCAGCCGACTGGTAGATGGTCACCTCACCGGGGGCTGGTACCACGATCGGCACACTTGCACTGGTGGCCGTATAGGTATAGCCACCGGGTGCGAAGGCGCGCCCATTAACCACCGGCACGGCAACATCGGCCGAGCCCAGTGCCGAACCTGCGGGCACCACCACCTCGATATGCGCGTCATTGATGACTTTGTATGCGGCGTTCTTATTGCCGATCAACACCGCGGTCGCGGTGGTGAAGCCGGTGCCGATGAGCGAAATGGTGTTGCCACCGGCCAGTGGGCCCGAAGCCGGGCTCACCCCGAGGATCTCAAAGGCCGAGCCGCCGCCGCCGCCGGAGCCACCGCCACCACTAGATCCGCCACCGCCACTTGAGCCACCGCCACTTGAGCCACCACTACTTGAGCCACCGCCACTTGAGCCTTCGCTGGCTGGTGTGCCCGGGTCTACCTCGACGAAGGAGCGCACATACGCAAGTCGGTTTGGGCTGCCATTGGGGCCGGTGATGCGATCAACCGAAGCACTTGCGGTGAGGGCGCTGACCACCTGCGACGGTGGCGCGCTGGTGTTAAGGCCCAGATAGACCGCCGCCACACCGGCCACATGCGGGGCCGCCATCGAGGTGCCGCTCATGGTTGCGGCTGAGGTGTCACTCGAAATCTCGGCAGACAAAATGGTGACACCGGGTCCGAAGATGTCAACACAGGAGCCGAAATTCGAGAAGGAAGCGATGTTGTCACTTTGATCTGAAGCTGCAACGGTAATAGCACTTGGCTCACGCGCTGGGCTGTAGTAGCAGGCATTGTTGGTTGAGTTACCCGCGGCCACCACCACGGTGATGCCATCGGCGACCGCGGCAATTACCGCATCATCCAGGGTCCTACTCGCGCTCCCACCAAGGCTCATGTTCAAGACCGCGGGCGTGCCGGCGACGTGGTCACCGATCGCCCAGTTGATCCCGTCCACCACGTCGGAGGTAGAGCCACTGCCGGAGCAGTCGAGCACCCGCACCGGCACGATGGTCGCCAGCTTGGCTACCCCGTAAGTGGTGCCGGCGACGGTGCCGGCGACGTGGGTGCCGTGACCGTGGCAGTCCTGGGGGGTACCACCGATTGCCGAGTAGCCGGTCACGGTTCTGCCGGTGAACTCCGAGTGGCTGGTGCGCACCCCGGTGTCGACGATGTAGGCCTTCACCCCGGAGCCGGTGCCCGCGGGCGTGAACTGCGTATCAAGGGGCAGGGTTCGGCTATCGAGTCGATCAAGGCCCCAAGGCGCGCAGCCTTGGGTGCCGGCGGGCACCGGGGAGCCGCAACTTGCGGTGGGAGTTGCCGAAGGTGAAGCCGATGGCGTCGGCGAAGCGGTGGGCGCGACACCGGGGCGAATCGCATATAGGTGACGGCCGCTAACCGCCGGTGTCACACCAGTGCTGCTATCGATGAGTGCGCCGGCGGCACCGTCGATCAAGGTACTGGGCAGGGTAGACCGAGATGCCTTCACGTAGGTACCGGTTCTGTTCACCGGGTTCGCGTAGCCGATTACGAATTTACCGTTGCTACTTGAGGTTGGTGTCAGCACTTTGTCGTAGTTGAAAACCAGATCGATATCGCCACCGGTACGGTCGAGGATAAGTAGCTGGAAGGAGAATTTCACGCCAGAGTTGCTGTATTCACCGACGTTCACCCAGTTAATGCAATAGCCCGAGGCACTGCCAAACTCGGTGTTGCCGGCCGCACTGAGTGGGCCGTAGGTGACGGCGGAAGTGGCCGCATTGCGGGTATCGATGTCGGTAAACAGTGGCAGGACAAGTGGGCGGGTGGTTGTTGTCAGATCGATGGTGCCCCAGTCACTGAAGCCGCCGCGGCCATCACCGAAGCTGATACCGCCATTGTTGTTGACGTAGATGGAGTCATAGGAGGTGCCAAACCAGTTAGCACTGAATCCAAGGGCTACCGGTGGTGAACTACCGTCGTCTATGCGCCCCATCGAAGTGGTCGTGCAGCCGCTATCGGAAAACACAGCACCGGAGTTGATGCTGACAACCTGATCGGCTTCAACGCGGGCCACCCCGGCGAGTTTTTCCAGTGCGGCGGCGTCCTCGGGGGTTAGGTCCGCGGCAAAACCGTTGATCGCCTTATCGAAGGTATCGGTGACGGTGCCACCGAGTGCGGTGATGCTGGACGCAACCGCTGCCTCTGAGCCGTCGGCGACCGAAATCAAGTAAGTGCGCTCACCCGCTGCCGGCGTGGAGACCGAGGATGAAGCCGAAGCCGAAGCCGATGCCGATGCCGATGCAGTTGGCGATGGGCTGGCGGTTTCACTTGACGTCGGCGATGGTTCCAAGGTGCCAAGACCAGGTGAGGGGGAGGGCACCGGCGCACTTGGATCCCCGGCGATATCTGCGGTGGCAGTGGTGGCCCACATCGAGGCGGCTACCACGCTGGCCACACACATAAGCGCAACCGTGAGGCGCGTTGGGCCACGTGTCACCGGGGTCTCCTGTCTGCTGCCTCATGCCTGGGGCCTTCAATTACTCATTTCGACGGCCCCGATGCCCTTGAGGTTCCCTAAGCGTTAGAGATTTGTAAGGAGCAGGTCAGGACTGGCCAAAACTGCCATTTTGTAGTTGGCAGTCTCGCACATGGTGTTGTCAACTGTTGGGGTAACAACCCACCCACCCGGCAGGAGCCATGATGACAACACAACTTCCCGAGCGGTTGAGCCCACCGGCCACCGGCCAGCAGGCCGATTGGCCGCGGGCGGCTAACCCCGATACCCCTAATTCCCCCTATGAATCGATGAAGCCACCGCGCGGCTCCGCTAATCGAGGTCGAGTAGCAGTGCTAATCGCCGGGGTCTGCGCGATGACCGTGGGCGCCGGCGCCATCGGCGGTGCGATCGGGTACCTAGCGGCCCGGGAGGCACTGTCAACCGGTACGGCGGCGCCGGTGGCCGCAACCCTGCCGGCGCCGGTGCCCGCAACCCCGTCGGCGCCAGTGGCCGGGTCAATCGCGGCGGTTGCTGCCGCGGTGCAACCATCGGTGGTGCAACTTGATGTCACGGGTGACTCTGGCAGCGGCACCGGTTCAGGTTTCGTGTGGCGCGATGACGGCTACATCGTCACCAATAATCACGTCGCTGGCCCGGCAGCGGACTCGGGCTCCATCAAGATCTCCTTCGCCGACGGCAGCACCGCTGATGGCACCTTGGTCGGCGCGAACCCCGGTTACGACATCGCGGTTGTCAAAGTCGACCGCGCAAATCTAAACACAATCGCGATCGGATCATCCGCGGATTTGGTCGTTGGTGATTCGGTTATCGCTATTGGCTCACCACTTGGTCTACAGGGCACCGTTACAACCGGCATTGTCAGCGCGCTGAATCGCCCGGTCATCGCAGGTGGTGAAGGTGAGACCGCTTTTATCAACGCGATTCAAACTGATGCAGCGATTAACCCAGGTAACTCAGGTGGCCCGCTGGTCGACAGCACCGGCGCGGTCATCGGCGTCAACTCAGCGATCGCCTCGATGGGTGCCGGTTTAGGGCAACCTGGTTCGATCGGACTTGGGTTTGCAATCCCGATCGACACCGTAAAGCGCATCGTCGATGAAATTATTGCCAGTGGGACTTCGAGCACTCCGGTCATCGGCGTCAAACTTGAGATGGCCTTCACCGGACCAGGTGCCAAAGTCGCAGAGATCACCGGTGGGGGTCCGGCAGGAACTGCTGGTCTAGCGGCCGGTGACGTGATCACTAAGGTCAACGACCAAATAATCGCCGACGCGACCTCATTGATAGTCACGATACGTGCGAATGCACCGGGTGATCGGGTAACGCTAACCGTGGTTAGGGGTGATCAGACACTGAACTTCCCGGTGACCTTGGATGCGCTGACCTCATGAGATCCCCGTTTAACTGCAACTCTTCCCCTCGTCAGCGTGCCTACACCTAGCTCCTCCGCGCGGTGTAGGCACGCTGATTCATCTTGAGGATATTCAAAGATGCGGGATAGCCAAAGACTTGGCAAAATGACGAAGTGCCGTTGAATCCGATGAAGGTTGTTGACGCTGCGCGCCGTCAAGTGGCTGACGGCTTTCGGCGTATCGTCTCGGGGGATCCGAGTGGGGCGCCAGATTGGGTGCAGCAGATTGCGCACGGCTCGGATATTGGTTATTTCGGCCCGGGCTCCGCGGCGTGGGCGGTGCACGGGTCGCTGCCAACCTTGGTTGGTGGGGTTCGGGCCTTGTTGATGCAGACATTGCATCCGGGTGCACTGGCCGGTGTCATGCAGCACTCACGTTATGAAACAGATGGGTTGGGTCGATTGGCCGGCACCACCAGATGGTTAACGGTAGTCACTTTCGGTGACACGGCATCGGCGGACCGCGAGTGCGCGCGCGTGCGCGGGGTGCATCGCAAAGTTGTCGGCACCTATCCGGGTGCAACTGGTTTGACCCCGTATGCCGCCGATGACCCAGATTTGTTGCGCTGGGTGCATATTGCCTTCACCGATTCGTTCCTTGCCACGCACCTAGTTTGGGGCGGACCGATCCCGGGTGGGCCGGATGCATATGTGCGGGAGTGGGCCAAAGCCGGTGAGCTTGTTGGGGTGGTGGACCCACCGCGCTCGGTTGCGCAGTTGCGCGATCAGCTCGCCGGTTACGACCCGGTATTAGCCGGTGGCCCGGCCGCGGCGAGCACCGTTAACTTCATCCGCAATGCGCCACTGGGCCTTGGGGCAAAGGTGCCGTACGCGGGGCTCTTCGCCGGCGCGGTTTCGACGATGCCCGCGGGGCACCGGGCCCTCCTTGGGTTACCGGCCGTGCCCGGCACCGTGGTCAAGCCACTTGTTGGGGCCCTGCTCGGCACCTTGGCCCTGGCCCTCGGCCCGGCCTCGCCCTCGCAGCGGGCGGCTAGTGAGCGGGTCAACACGCTGGACCAGACACCGGTGTAGCCCGCCGAGCCCAACTCGGGTGATGATGGCGTTATGCGTAGCGGACTGTGGCTGGTGGGGCAGGTGTGGCGAAGTACCGGGGTGCGGTCCGCCGGCACCGCAACGCTCATTGCCGTTTGCGGCGCGGCCCTGTTGTTCGCGGCACCGGGTGCTGGAGCCGCCGATCCCAGTCCCTCGGCAACTGCTTCGGCAACTGCTTCGGCAACTGCTTCAGCAACTGCTTCAGCAAGCGCGTCGGTGACCGCGTCGGTGACGGCCGCGGCGTCACCGTCACCGTCCGCGAGTGTTACCCCAACGCCAACGCCAACGCCAACCCCGACGCCGAGCTCAGACACACCTAGTGCCCCGGCCGCGCCGGTCGTGGTTCTACCAAAGGAGTTAGGTAGTTGGTGCTTGGCGATGTTCCCGCCGCTGCGGCCAGGGGTTGAGCGAAAACGTGCGCAGGAATTAATGAGCGGCAAAGTAGATCTCAAGAACGGCGGTACTTACACCCTGACCGAACACCCGAACTGGCGCCCGCAAGCAACCTCGGATACCTCGGGTGATCGTCACGTCAATTCGTTGAACTGGGCACTGCCGCTGCTTTACCGAGGAGTGCATAAGCAAATCCCCTCGATGGTTGATCGCTTCCGGCAAATCTTGACCTATTGGATCGAGGACCACCAAGGGGCGCGGTCGTACTGGGTGAATGCGTCGATCTACGGCGGCTTGCGGACCCAGACTTTGGTTTGCGCAGCACAGACTTTGAATGATCCGGTTATTGCAGAAGCCGCCGCAAGTGATGCGACTCGAATGATTAGTAGGTATCAAGTAGCACCGGTTATTGCCATCGGTGCGAACAACACCGACCTGATACGCCAGACCGGGGCTTTTGCGGACGCTTGCTGGCGGGGCGATACCGCGCGCCGTGATCGTGCGTGGGCCAATTTGGTCGGCGTGGCGAACGGCATCATTCAAATCGATGGCAGTGACGTAGAAGGCTCACCTGGTTACGCGACCTACATCGAGAAGCTCCTGCGCGATGTTGAACGCACCGCGACGACCTGCCAGATAATGTCGGAGAACATAGCCGCATTGCGCGGATCACTTTATGATTTTGTGTCGCAAGCGATTCGCCCGGATTTCAAGCTCGCCTCGATTGGCGACACCTTGAATAAACCCGTGTCGAAGAATTTCGGGGCGGGTGATCCGCGGGTGGAGTGGGTGCGATCCGGTGGCACCTCGGGTACCCCGCCAACGCAGATCTACAGCAACTATGACGGGGGCTACACCTTTGCCCGCTCGGGCTGGCAACCACCACCTGGCGGCTTCGACACCTTCTATTCACTGCGGTCATCATCAACTAGACCCGCCACCCCACACGCCCATGATGATGGCGGCTCGCTGACCATCTACTCACGTGGTGTGGATTGGATCGGTGACCCGGGCCCATACCGATACGAAAACTCCAGCCCGCTGCGAGCTTTTGTGAAATCCCGAAATGCACATTCGAGTTTCACGGTTTCCAATATCGCTCGGAACAAGTACGCGGGGGTGCGACGCACTACTAGTGGTTCGGCATGGCAGACGGGGGGCGACGACACCACCTGTGTTCGTGATTCCACGTGGGGCACGGTGCAGGTAACGCGTTGCGTTAGGTACATCCGTTCGGTTGATGCGATCGTGGTTGTGGATTATGTAAATGCGGGTAACCGGGGCAAAGGCAAGGCTAGGCGGGTGGTCACCGAGCGTTGGCAACTACCACCGGGCCTAGCAGCAGAAAATGTCAATGACGTATTCACCATCGCTTCCGGTAATAAGCGGATGGACGTCCACAAGGCGGGCGAGGGTGGGTGGAAGGTGACAACCGCCGGCCCGACTTCCTCACAGGGTTGGTTCACCGGTAGTTGGGGAGTCAAAGTGCCCGGTGCCGTATTGCTTCGCGCCCTAAAGTTACCGAAAAAAGGTGGCACGGCGCAAATGGTGACAGTGTTCGTGCCGCGTACTGATGCAGAATCAGTACCGGTGGTTATTGATGCCAGTGGTGTCACCATCACCCGCAATGGGCAAACCGTGACGACGCCGTTACCGATGCCCTAGCTCTGCTAGGTGATTAGCGCTTGAACCGCTGGGCGATTTGGTAGCGAAGCAGCGGCGCCTTTTACCGTGACCGCAAGTGCCGCCGCGGCCGAGGCCCAGCGCAAGGCGTCGGAAAATTTCAATCCGTGGGCCAAGGCCGCGGCCAGGCCCCCGCAGAAAGCATCACCTGCTGCAACAGTGTCGATCGCGTCAACTTCGAAGGAATCAACATCTTCGATGCCGGCAGCCGATGACCAGATGGCGCCGCGCGCACCGCGGGTGATGACAACATGGGCTACCCCTTGATTACTGAAGTACTGCGCGGCTGCCCGGGCTTCGGCATCGGTTTGGGTTGGTAGGCCACTCATGGCAGCCGCCTCATGCTCATTGGGCACCAAGATGTCAACGTCGACTAGATGCTCGCGGTAGTCCAGAACAGGCGCGGGATTCAACATGGTGAGCGCACCGATCGCGCGACCAGCGGCTAATGCGGCACGTGAGACCGCAAGTGGTATTTCGCCATTTGTCATCACGACCCCGACCCCGTGCATCGCGCGGATACTTGTGCTGACCGCATCGGCGGATACCAAAGCGTTGGCACCGGGCACCACGATGATGCGGTTCAGCCCGCGCGCATCCACCTCAATCAGCGCGGTGCCCGATGGCCCGGGCACGGTGGCCACGTCAGTGTCGTCAACATTCTCCGCGCGCACCAAGCCACGCAGCCAAGCCCCGGAGTCATCCTCACCAACCGCCCCGAGTAGTCGAACGGGTGCGCCAAGGCGCGCGGCGGCGATCGCTTGATTTAGCCCCTTGCCACCGGCGTGGCGTTCGAAGGAGTCACCGAGCACGCTCTCACCTTCATTAGGCATGCGGTCAAGCCCGACCACCAAATCCACATTGAGGCTGCCGACCACGACCACCGTCAATGGCGCCTGCGCGGTTTGGCTCATATGCGAGATACTGCCACGTGTGGAGCAGGTGAGGTAATGACCTTCCTCGGAATCGACTTAGGTACCGGTTCAGTCAAGGTTGCCATCGTCGAGGCAGATGGCAAAGTGCTCGCGGAATCAGCACGCGGCTACCGGGTCGATGCTCCCCTACCTGGTTGGACCGAAAGTGATCCGACCACTTGGCTCGCGGCAGTGCGCGAGGCCGCGGGTATCGTGCTCTCGGCGGTGCTACCTGAGGCCGTCGGGTTCTCCGGGCAGATGCACGGAATCGTGGTGACCGACGAAACCCTGCGGCCGCTGCGGCCGGCGATCTTATGGGCCGATGCCAGGTCCATGGAGCAGGTGCGCTCGATGGCGCAGCGGTTCAGCGCAACTGAACTCGCGCACCTGGGTTCGCCCGCGGTGCCAGGATTCGCCGCCACCAGCGTTGCTTGGCTCTATGCCAATGAGCCGGAGGTAATGGCTCGTGCGCACTATGTGCTGCAACCCAAGGATTGGCTGCGGGCGGCCCTTGGCGGAGTCGTCGCAACCGATCCAAGTGATGCAACAGGCACCTTGCTATGTGATGTTGTCACTGGATCGTGGTCACCGGCAGCCGTTGATTGGGCCGGCCTGCCAAAACATTTGCTCCCGCAGATCATCAGCTCGAACGCCCCGGCCGGTGTTATCAATATCGGCCGGGAGATGCCAGCCGTGGTTGGCGCCGCCGACACCGCATGTGCGTTGGCCGGGCTAGGGCTGCAACCGGGTGACGGTTTCATCGCCGTTGGCACCGGATCGCAGGTGGTAAGTGTGCTGACCGACCCGGTGGTGGATGAAACCTTGGTGACCCACACTTTTGCCACCGCCGGTGGGGTAGGTGCTGGCTGGTTGCGAATCGGTGCCGTTCAAAATGCCGGCCTGTCACTCACCGCGGCCCTTGGTTGGTTTGGCGCCGACATCGCCGAAGCCGTCGCTGCGTTACGCGAAGGGGTTAAGGCAAGTGATCCGATTTATGTGCCTTATCTGGCCGGTGAGCGTACCCCGTTCATGGATGCCGACCTGCGTGGATCTTGGCATGGCATTGGTTTGTCAACCGATCGCCCCGCGATGCTGCGCAGCATCATCGAGGGCGTTGCGCAGGCGGTGGCCCTGGCCACCACCGCGGTCGGTGCCAGTGGCACACCGATGCCCGAAGTGGTTCCACTGGTCGGTGGGGGCACGCACGATCTGGCTTTCCAACAACTTCTGGCGGACGCCACCGGGTGCGCGCTGGGTGTGGTTGAGGTGCCCAATGCCGCGGTCGTTGGGGCGGCGCTGCTCGCAGCGGGCAAGGTGCGTGCGGATACGCGCGCGCAGCCCTTCAGCGTGGTGGAACCGCAGGAGACCGCGATGCACCTGCTGGCAGAGCGCCGCGAGACAATGGTCGGGTTGGTTCAATCGCAGCAGGTAGCCAAGTAGTTGGCTATCGCGGATGAGTGGAGTCGAAGTGTTGATCGCGATCGGATCAGATCATGCTGGCTTCAACCTGAAATCCACGTTGAAGCAGTGGTTAATCGAGAACGACTACGACGTCATTGATTTGGGCACCAACTCTGAAGCCAGTGTTGATTACCCGCACTACGGCGCAGCGGTTGGTCATGCGGTGGCCGATGGTGACGCAGATTTTGGGGTCGCGGTGTGTGGCAGCGGCCAGGGTATCGCGATGGCGGTTAATAAAATAGCCGGTGCCCGCGGTGCGGTCATCAGAGCTAATGATGATGCCGAGATGACACGTCGTCACAATGACGCGAACGTCGCCTGCTTCGGCGAGCGCTGCACCAATCCTGATACCGCCCTTGAAGCCCTCGATGTCTTCTTGACCACGGACTTTGAAGGTGGTCGACATGAGCGGCGGGTGGAGCAACTAGCCGAACTCGATGCCGGTGAACTGGTTTAGCTGAGCCGTCAGGCGAGTGGGTCACCGGTGCGCGCCGCCGCCAAAAGCTTGCGTACCGCGTTGATCACGATCCTAGGTTGATCCCGCTGCACAATATGACCGGCGTTTTTGGCAACCAAGTGCAGTGAGTTCGTGGATAACTTCGCAGCGTTTCCTTGCTCGGCATTCCACTTGCGGTCAGCCCAACTCGTGCCGTTGCCGGGATCCCCGGCGGTGATGACAACCAACGGGGTGGCACCCAAGTTCGGGCCATCGCCGGTGGCGACTGCACTTGCGGACATATCTATTGACGTACCACCTTCATGCCACGGGCTCTTATATGAGGGTAAAAAGTTTTTGTGGATGCCGGGGTAAACGGCGTCGAGCAATAACACGCCGGCAACGTCGTCAAGATGTTTGTTCGCGAAGGCACGCAAGATCATGCCGGCGTAGGAATGCCCGACAAGAATGAACGGCCCGGATTCACCGGCGGCGGTGAGCAGTGCCCGTAGTTCGTCTGCGTGTTCGCCGGCATCGGTGGACTTTGGTCCGATGCGCGCCGGGCTGTTACCAAGGCCGGGCCGGTCGTAAATACAGGTGCGGGTCATGCCGCGAAGCTTGGGCAGCACCTTTGACCAGATCCGGCTGTCGGCGCCCAGGCCCGATGAGATGACAACTGTCGGTGCGCCGGTGCCTTCACATGAAATCCACTGTCGTTGCCCACCGGCGGCCAGCACCTCGATCACCGGATCCGTGGCAGGTGCTGCGTGCGCGGGCGGTGTAAGGGTGGCAAGGGCCAGCGCCGCGATAACGGCGCCACGCGCCACCTGCCAGGTCAAGTTCACGTAAAGAAGGTACGTCATGGTGTTTAACCGGCCGGTTAAGCGGGTATGGTCTAAGCAAATCCCGGGAACTCGACAGGAATGGGAGTTAACCATGTTTGGCAATCGACGTTTCGTGGCCATCGGCGCCACCGCCCTCCTTGGTGCGGCAGCACTCGCCGGCTGCTCATCGTCAAGTGAGCCAGCCGCTTCGAGCACATTAGGTACCGCCCAGCTGCCAGCCCCCGTCATGATCGCCCCCGACCAGACCGAGGCAAGTGTCAAGGTAGGCAATTTCATTGTCTTCAATGTCGAAAGTCTTGCGGGCACCACGATTTCAACCGATAAGCCCGAGCTGCTTGAGCTGAGCCAGGCCAAGGAAGAAGGTGGCGCCGAATTCAATCCTGGTGCCAAGGCCCTTGGGGTCGGCGTGGCAATCGTTACGGTGACGAATCCGGATAGCAGCACGCGCGATGTCACCGTCACCATCACGTAGTAGTCAACCTAATTAGCGAAATGACAGGTCAAGACTGGGTCTTCCCGAATGTGATTGGCAGGGATCTGCTCGGCACCGAGTTCAAGTTGCCGATGCAGTTCCCTGCCGATATCAATGTCACGGTCATTGCGTTTCAACAGTGGCAGCAAGCGCAGGTCGATGCATGGATCAGCGCGTTGGCGGCAACCGGCATCCCCGAATCCCCGTTCAATACGCGCGAGATGACGGTGTGTATCTTGGAACTGCCGGTACTTCCCGGTAAGTTCAAGTTGGCGCGCCGCTTCATCGACGGTGGCATGGCCGCGAGCATCAAGAACCCGATCGTCCTAGCGCGCACAATCACCATCTATGGGTCGGTCGGTAACTTTCGCCAGAGTCTGGGCATCACCTCAATAAGTGATGTGTCAGTGCGAGTAGTTACGCGCACGGGTGCCGTCAGTTGGGGCACGACCGGGGCGGTCAATGCGGCTGAGGTAGGGCAGATCTGCAAACTAGTGGCAGCAAATCCGCGTTAACCCAGCCAAGGAGCCAATCGGTGAATTAGGTTTTGGGTGGCATGATTTGGGAGGCAAAATGAGCCGGTTGGCACGCTCGGTATTGGTTGCGGTCGCAAGTTCAGCACTGGTGTTAGGCGGGGTGGCTACTGCGCGGGCAGCAGGTTCCCTCTCGGCTACTCCGACGACGATTGCCGGGGCGACGATCGATGTCACGGCGCCGATGGCAAGTTCACCCCCCGGTGTCTCACCCGAGGTGTACTACGACTCTGCCACCGGCACCTACTACCTCTACACAACCAACAATCCGACCGGTGTCTATACCAGCACCGACGGCAGCAACTGGACGGCGGTCGCCGGCGCGACCATGCCCCAGGGGTTCGACTGGTCGATCGTGAAAATGGGTCCAAGTGATTACCGGCTCTACTACTCATCGATGAATCCGAATGTGCCGGGAACTGTCTCTTGCTCGAAGCAGCTCAAGGACTTCCATTACGCGACGTCTTCGGATCTGTTGCATTGGACCGCGCAGCCGCAGATCCTGCTCGATGACATCGGTTGCGGGGTGCCGCATGTGCTGCGCAAGACCGATGGCAGTTACCTGCTCTACTGGAACACCATCACCGATAAGCACGGTATTCATATCGCGACCTCACCAGATGGCCTCACCTGGACGAAGCTAAGCGGGATCATCGCTGATGATCCGGATCTAGTCGACCCGGCGCCTTTGCAGATGCCGGACGGCACCTTCTTGATGATCGGGTCGACCACCGGTGGCGGTGGCTCAAACCAGCAATTGCGCATCTTGAGTTCGGCTGATGGTTTGACCTGGAGCTTGCGTAACACCGCGCTCTATGCGCCCGCTGGCATCAGCGTGCTTGATCCATCGGTTGAACTCATCGGCGATCAACTTCGGGTGTGGTTTGGCTATACGCAGGGCCGAGACCATTCGGCTTCACGGATCGCCAGCGGCATTTTGACTCTGAAGGCAGGGAAAGTAGACACCGCCAAGCCAGGGGCTAGCTCAGGAAAGATACTTGGGCCGTGCAAAAAGGCCGGTAAGAAAGTCACAAAGAAGGGCGTGACGGCGGTGTGCACCAAGGTCAAGGGCAAGCTCGTTTGGGTCATGAAGGCCTAGCCGCCCCTGCTTCAGGGTGCCTTTGCCCTCGCGTTGATCAGCACGGAACTGGACAGCAACGGCGAAAAACCGCCCGCGCGCCCGCCGGATAGGATCTGCAGCCGAGGGTAGCGATGTGATGCACCGCTTTCATGCTTTCATTCGTCCTCTGGGTCGCTAGCTCAATGGTAGAGCTGCGGACTTTTAATCCGTAGGTTCGGGGTTCGAGCCCCCGGCGACCCACCAAACGTCGGGACCGACCTCGACGATTTCGCCGGTAGCCTCGTCGCCCAGCACGATCCGGGCCGGTGCGGTGGTCCGCCCTCGCATAATGTGCTGGTCACTGCTGCCCTGTGCTTCGGCGGACCTAGACTCATATCCCCTTTCATGACATCGGCTCACCACGACCTTGATGAGCCGACGGCAATGGACGGCGCTAGTCGGGTTGGCGCACTTGATGTCTTAGGCCAAGCCAAGGTTTCCTAAACCCTCTAGCAGGTGACTGGCGCATGATGAAAAACATTGGTGGGCCCGCGCGTGGCTCGTTGCCTTGGCCTCCTCAGGAAAAGTA
>JAQCEO010000090.1 GCA_027729805.1 Actinomycetota bacterium | reverse complement strand
CCAGACACTCCGCTAATCGGACCCGCAATCTGAGCCAAATCATCTGACGACGGACACCGCATGGACTTCACCGGAATAACCCGTCGTTCATTACTTGGCGCCGCAGCGGCCGTTTTAGGTGCCGCTGTTCTCCCCGGCCGAGCCGCCGCCGTAGCTGGCCTACCAAAGGCCAGTTGGCCCAGCAAGGCCATGTGGGAGCGCCTTAACGCACAAGTGGGCGGGCGGTTAGTGCAACCGGTCACGCCTTGGAGCTCACTTAAATCGGCGATCATCCCAGCCCGGCTGAAGAACCCGTGGTACCTAGAGGAACAACCAGGTGCCACCCAATCAACTGGCATGTTCAAAGCGTGGACGTCGACGGCAAGCACCCATGCGGTCGCGGTAGAAAGTAATCAGGACATAGTGGCGGCGGTCAACTTCGCCCGCGAAAACAAGGTCAGAATCGTCGTCAAAGGCACCGGCCATGACTACTTCGGTCGATCATCCGCTCCGCGCTCGTTGCTGGTATGGACGCACAATATGCGCAAGGTCACCATTCACAAGAGCTTTCGGCCGGCCGGTGCGCCTAGTTCCCTGCGCGCCGAGCAGGCGGTTTCAGTATTGGCTGGGAACCGCTGGCTCGAGGCCTACCAAGCGGTGACCAAGGCCGGCCGTTATGTACAAGGTGGTGGTTGCACCAGTGTCGGGGCCTGCGGTGGCTTCGCCCTAGGCGGTGGCTTCGGCACGTATTCCAAGCGATTTGGTAGTGGCGCCGCCGGGGTTCTTGAAATTGAGGTCATCACAGCCGATGGCAAAGTCCGAGTAGCCAACAATTATCAGTACGCGGATCTGTTCTGGGCGATGCGGGGCGGTGGCGGCGGTACCTTCGGCATCGTCAGCCGCATGACCTTGCTCACGCATCCAATGCCGAGAACCGCCGGCTGGTTATCCGGGTCGATCAAGGCAAACTCCGACGCCAGTTATCGCGAACTCATCCGTCGATACCTAACACTCATTGAAACCTCACTTAATAGCCCGGCCTGGGGTGAAGGGGTAACTTTCGTAAAAGGCGAAAATAAGATTGACCTAGGCACCTCGTTTCTGGACCTGCCAATTTCCGAGGCCATGGAGATTTGGGCACCACTGCTTGACGAGCTACGGTCACGGCCAACCGAGTACACGGTAGACGCGAACTTCAGCATCAAGCCTTTTGTTGACAAATGGGACCCCACCAAGTCCGAGGACGTAATTATGGATGACCGAGTAGGTGCGCCTGCCGGCTACTACTGGTGGTCCGGAAATGCCGTTGAAGTAGGGGCCTACTGGGGCGGTTACCAAGGTCGCGGACTGCCTTTGGTATCAATGCAAGGTGATCAGGTGCAGGTGCTCGCGGATGCGATATTTAACGCAACTCGCACCAGTTTGGTATTACTGCAAACGAATAAGGCACTTTCCGGGGAGCATCGCGAAGCTGAAAAGCGCGATCGGGAGACTTCCTTGAACCCCGCGGTGTTCGATAACGCCGCCTTCGTCACGATGGGTGATTGGGTGCAGTACAAGTACGTTGGTGTCGCAGGCCACGAACCCGATATGGCCGTCGCGCAAAGCCAATTCGAAGGTGTCAACAAAGCCATGGATTATGTAACTGCGGCTACCCCAGGTGGGGCCTCCTATTCGAACGAGGGCAACTACTTCGAGCCGAATTGGCAATCGGAGTTCTGGGGCACCAACTACCCACGGCTGCTGCGCATCAAGAAAAAGTACGACCCCACAAATCTCTTCCATGTGCACAACGGGGTCGGCAGCGAGGACGCCAGCACCTGAAATCCGCGCCGGATACGCTGACGCTGTGAGCCCAGCAGCAGTAACGGTTGCTACCCGCTCGAAAGTACGCCCACTTGCTCTCGATGCTGCGATTGTGGCTGCTATCTCGATATTCAGTGCCTTCTTATCCGGTTCCCGGCAATGGGCCGGGTTCAACTCACCAGACTCCGAGTTCTACGCATCACTGGCTCTCTTTGGCAATGCGGTTACGGATCGGGCCATCGAACCGGCCTACTACTGGACCAGACTTGGCTTCATCGCGCCGGTGCGTGCACTGGTCACAATCTTGGGTCCCTGGAATGGCTTCATGCTCTGGCGGTTTCTACTGATCACCTTGTTCGTCGCGTCCCTATATTGGTTGATCCGGCAAGGTAGTACCCGGGGGCTCGCGGCTGTCGTTGCCCTGTTTGCAGCTTTGAACACGATGCTGCTCAGCTATGTAGGCAACCCATATCTCACCGGCCCCATCCTGGCTGCCACCACATTGTTCATCGCACTTGCCACTTGGTGCGCATTTGGCACGCCGCGGGTGCGCTGGCTGCCCGCACTGCTATCGGGGGTGATCGCCGCTTGGCTCCTAATGCTCAACCCCTACGCCTTGTTCCTCGCACTGTCTATCTGGGTCGGTATTCGCATCGTTGGCACTTTCGCCGCGCCGGTAGATCGCTGGCGCACTTTACTCCTCGATGCACTTGCGGCAGCCGCCGGTTTTGCCATTACTTTTTTGGTTTTCATCGGGTTCGGCTTGCTGCTTTTCCCCGGTAAGAGTTGGGTTGGCACCTACCTTGACTGGAATGGGCGCCTAGATTACTCAAGCTTCATCAGCGATCCACTGATCTGGACGAGTGACATCGCCTTACTCGTACCAGCCTTGGCACTTCTTATCTCGGTCATCGCGGCGATTGCGACCCGAGGTAATCATTGGGCGATCACCGCGGTCGTGATCGCCGGCGCCAATATCGCCTTCACCGCGATCTACTTCGCACTAGTGCCTGGCCCTTGGCTTGAAGCTCCACACTATGTCGCCAAACTCTGGCCCGGGTCACTAGCTGCAATCGGATTGGCCGCGGCCGCACTGCTTAGA
>JAQCEO010000089.1 GCA_027729805.1 Actinomycetota bacterium | reverse complement strand
TAGCAGCACAATTGAATCGACATTAAGTGCCATTGTTTTTTGCCAGCCGCTGAATTTCATCGATTGCAGGGCTATTGAAAAGCTGCTGCCGCCGGCATTGTTGACTAAAATATCAAGACCGCCAAGTCCGTCTACTGCCTGCTCGACAATGCTTGCCGCCGCCCCTTCCTGCGTGACGTCAGCCGTGATGACAACGCATGTTTGCCCTAACGCTGATATCTCTCCTTGGAGTTCGAGCAGGGCTTCCGCATTTCGAGCAGCTACCGCAACATCGGCCCCGGCCCGCGCGTAATACAACGCGATTTCGCGTCCGATGCCACGCGATGCACCGGTCACTAGGGCGCGCTTACCGCGCAGACTTGCCGCTGATGAATCCATTCGACTCCTCCTGGTGGTTACCTGAGCAGTCGAGACTCTACCTCGCTGAACTAGTTACGTGACAATCACAGCGGGCACTTGCCGGGAAACTCCCCAGCACCTCCTCGACATGCTCGCCGCAGCCGGTGTAGGTGATCTTGTTGCAGGCTGAGCAGATGGCTGGACTACACACGGACGGGCTCCGGTTCGATAGTTGGGTTCGCTGACATTAACGTGGCACTCATCAGGCCAATATCAGGAATAGGCGCTGGAGTTGAGCCGAAACTGCGTCGGCATCCGACCGATCCTCTTGAATACATTCCTTAAGACTTGTTGAAATCAGCGTGAAAGCCGCGGTATCGATGGCCTTACCAACCGCCGCGATCTGCGTGATGACCTCATCGCAGCTGCGGCCGGTTTCGAGCATCTTGATGATGCCGCCAAGTTGACCCTGGGCCCGCGAAAGGCGCTTAATGATCTCCTCTAGGCGCTCTTGATCCGATAACACATGGGCTATTGGCCCTGCTGCCTTCTTCGTAGCGACCGTCTTTGTAGCCACTTGACCTCCCGGATCCGCGAATTGATTACGTCCCCGAAGGATACCCCATGGGGTATCAGGAAAGTAATTCAACCGGCCGGTTGGTGTTTTAAATAGGCCGACTCCAGCTCGGTCCGCAAAAAATCGCCGAAAACCAGCGGTGGGTAGGCGGGCGCCTCCCCCGGGGGCACACAACTTGCCAATGGCGCTATCACGGTGCGGACATGTGGATCAAAGAAGAATGGCACCGAGTACCGCTCCCGGCCGCTGCGGTTGGTTACGCGGTGCGGAGTAGAGAGCAGGCGCCCGTTACTCCACCGGCTGAGCATGTCGCCAACATTGAGCACGAACGCACCGGGCATCGGCTTTACGTCGGCCCACTGACCATCGGTGGTTCTGACACTTAACCCGCCGACATCGTCTTGGGCTAACAAGGTGATCGCCCCGAAATCACGGTGCGGAGCCGATCCATATTCGTCAGCTGGGGCCGACGGCTCCTGGGGCGGATAGTGGAGCAGCCGGAGCCAGGTGGTGGGTGAGTCAAAGGATTTTGCCAGCGGCCCGTCATCGCCCAGGCCCGTTGCGATGACTCCAATTAGCGAACGGGCCAAAGCACTCATTGCATCCTGATACTCAAGCATGGTCTCTTGGAACCCGGGCAGGTCGGCCGGCCACTGGTTGGGCCCGGATAAATACTCCCCCGCGATTACGTCAACATGTGCTGGCCCAAGGTCTCGCATCATCATGAATGATTCACTCTGATTTGGCTTAGTGACTTTCTCGAGCGAGGAGTTCACATCGGTCGATGTTTTAAAAGGTATATATCCACGATGGGACGAGTTGAGTTCGATCGCCAGTTTGCGCGCTAAGGGCAGACCATGGAATTTGCGGGATTGCTCGAATACGGCCGCTAGGAGCTCTGGGGAAACCGGGTGATTGATCGCATATCCGAAGCCGACCTCGCCGTAAGCGTTGAGCAAGTCCTGGCCGATTTGGGCATCGGCAGCCGCCGAGGTACCGAGGCCGCTTAGGTCAATTACCGGGATATTGGGCACGGTTAGGAAAAAGTGCTCGGCGGACAACCGGCGGTGGTTAGTTCGCCAGGCAGCGAAACTTCAAGGAGTTGCACACCAGGTGAAACCTGCGTGAGCGCATGCTGTTGATCAGCCGGCATCACGAATGAATCCCCAGCTTCCAATGGTTGATCGGCATGACCAGGCATGACCAATGTCACCGAGCCGTCCATAACGAAAGTGAAGAAGAATTCATTGGCAACCAGCGACATCGGGGTAAAGGCCCCGGTGGTTGGCCGTATTACCCGAGCGCCAGCCAGCCCGAAGGTGGCGTTAGCAATACCCAAGTCCCGATATTCGAACCCCTCATAGCGCCACGGCAGCCAGGTCGCCAATTCTGCTTGATGTCGCACGAACAACTGTCCATCGAAAATCCGGTCCGGTAACACCTGCGTAGTGGGCAAAGTAATGGTGTGCTCCGCCAAGGTGTCGTGATCGGCCGGGCAGCCAATTTCGATGACCTCAAGACCCGCTGAGCTCTCAAGAACACGGTGACGGATTTGCGGTGGTTGCAGCACACAATCCCCGGCTTGCAGAATAAATGGCTCGCCTTGATCTTCGTAGACGACTTTCACCCAACCTCGATAGCAGAAAATGAGTTGGAAGCGCACCTGGTGGAAGTGCACGTAATCAGGAACAGGGCCACCAGCCGGGATTCTGATGTGCGAGGCGATGAAGCGCCCACCTTGGCGCCCAGGATCAAGATCGCGGTACTGCATACCAGCGCGTCCGGTACCCCAGCGGGCATTGCCAGACATCGTGCTGACAACAAGTGACTGGGCCACCGGTGGTAAAACCATGCCCGGCTCGGCTTCGACTATGTCGATCAGCGTGCCATTGGGCGCGATAAGTGTGGGACCAGTGTCCAGTAAGCCAGTTGGCAACTGGGCCGGATCAAGGTACGTCAACCGAAGCCGACTCGGAGCACATGCACCAGTTACTACCTGTAACCGCAACCGCAGTCCGAAGCCGAAAATCACGGCCATTGACGGATTATCAGCCGGTGAGATCACCTCAAGTCGA
>JAQCEO010000042.1 GCA_027729805.1 Actinomycetota bacterium | reverse complement strand
TTAGCCCATCGCCGAGGCCAACGCTCGTTGTGGTCTTGCCTTCACCGGCCGGCGTGGGGCTGATCGCGGTCACCAAAATCAACTTGGCGGTTGGATTATCTGGAAGCGAATCTAGATAATCAAGGGAGATCTTGGCCTTATAGCGGCCATACGGCTCAACGAATGCTTCGGGAATGCCAAGGCCGGCCGCGACATCTGTTATGCGTTGCATGGTTGCTGCTTGGGCGATATCAATATCTGCGGGCAATTGCTTCCTCCGGAAATGTAGTGCGCAAGTGGCTAGTTGAGTCTTATATTATTGTCCAAAAGTTGGGCATCGGGTGCAATCGAGCCTCCGGTCAGGATTGAACTGACGACCTACCGCTTACAAGGCGGTTGCTCTACCACTGAGCTACAGAGGCTTTACCAAACTGCGCAATAATACTGCCTGTGGTCTTAATCGAAAATCTGGCTGCAGCCAAATACCTGTCAATCACCACATTCTGTAAGGACGGCACCCCGGTGGCGGCTCCGCCAAGGGTGACTCAATTGCCGGAGTAGCGGTAATTCAAGTTGACGGGGGTGCTCGGGTCGGTGTGGCGATAGCTATCGGGGCCACGCCACAGGATTAGGCGGCCCAAAATTGAGTCATACGCGGGCCGGGCGCTTGGCATAACGCCCACCGATCAGCACCGCGATCAGGTACATCAGGGCGACAACGAGGATGAGCCACTGGTAACCGAGCACCAACGACAGGTACTCAAGGCAGCCACCGATCATCGCACCGAAGAGGTTGGCGGCGAAGGCAGAAGTCGGGTTAGTTGCGTCCTTAAAGCGCGAGGTGAACAGCAGGTTGGCGCAGAACACCGGCAAGAAGGCCAAGATCACCGCGAATAGTAGGCGCATTGGTATCGGCAGACTTAATAGTGCCGAGTTGGGTACCAGGAAGGCAAGTAGCAGCGAGGCGAAGAGCGCGGTGATTATTGCCGGTCTTGGTACGGTGAATTTCTTAGTTATCTCGATTGCGGCCAATACCGCTAACAGCACACCGGTGAACACCAAGGCGTTCACCAGCCAGGTGGTGCCAAACAGCAGGGCGAATGTCGTAATGGATCTGGTCTCAAGGAGCAGGAAGGCAATGCCCATGAAGAACAAGTCGGTGTAACCGGCCATTGAGCGAAGTGGCCCACCGAAAATGCGTACGCCCAAGAGTGAAACGGCAAGGATTAGCGCAACCACAATGAGATATAGAGTTGGGATCGTTCGTTCTTTTAGATAAAGGAACGGCCGGTCATCGACGGCGGGCGTCGGTACCTCCGTGGCAACAATCGCGGCCCGGTCCCAGACCGCATTCGGGGCACACACCACATTGCCCTGCTCCTTGCCGATGGCAATCACGGCGAGGGATTGCACCGCGGTGAAAGTATCCAGGCAAGGTGCGTGGCCGTAGACCTCATCGACGGTGCCCGCGAGGCGATTGATCAGCCACGGCTCGCGGTAGTAGTTGTACATGGCGAAGACACCTTGATCAGTTAAGTGATCTCGAGCCGCCTGCATTGATTCCTCGGTGAATAGGTACGACTCCAGGCGCAGTTGGCTGGCCCCGGAGACGAGTGTCAGTGAGTCTGGCAAGGCGAACAGGATGAGGTCGTACTTATCAGTGTTGCCGGATAAGAACGCGCGGCCATCATTGATGTGAACGGAGACCCGTGGATCGTCATATGGCTTATTTGGATTTATCTGTGAGCCTATTTGTTGGATCCGCGGATCAATCTCAACCGCATCCACATGTTTAGCCCCGTTGGCAAGTGCGAGCGCGACGTCGGTACCCGTGCCGGCGCCAACAATGAGCACGTTGTTGAGCGGGTTACCGGCCGCTCTTTCATATGGTCGCCCATACATCGGCTCGGACTTTAGTCGCTCTTGGACGTCCATCACATTTTGATGGGGAATGCCATTGACTTGGATAGTGGTAAATTCGACATTTGTCCCGGCATTGAACGTCTCGGTATGCACCTTGTAATAGGGCGACCACGAAACCCCTGCGGAAATCGACTCGAAAACCAATAAGCCGACAACCGCCAGCATAGCTAGCCGGGAAATCCAGGGCAGGCGCACACCGTAGAGCAACCACAAGGCGATGAAAGTGACCACGGGCCAGACCCACGATGGTGCGCGCAGAAATGAAATAGCGGTAAATGCCAAAGTGCCGGCAATTGACCCGATGATGTCCCAGCGGTAGGCGTCAAGGGCACCGAAGGCGCGAAAGGCGCGGCCGGTGATTTCGCCGAACATTGTCATAGTGATCGCGATGACGATGAACACCATCGGCAGTGAGACCCACGTGGGCAACCCGGTTGGCTGCACCATGGTGAAGAAGATCAACTCGGTTGATGAGCCTTCAATTTTCGCGGGGAAGACGGAGATGAAAGCAACGATGAGCAGCAAGCCGATCGGAACGTACCGGCCGATATCGGTTGGTCGCCGCGACCGCAGGAAGCCAAGGCCAATACCAAGGAAGGATGCCAGCAGGATCAGGTTCGAAAAATACGACAGGTGCACGAGGTTGGCACCGCTCCACCTGATCAGCGCGAGTTGCACAAACAGCATCAGGGCGCTGGCAACAATTAGTCGGGCGCGGCCGGTCAGGACGAAGGATGCGGGGGAAGTCACCGGGTCAGGTTAGTACGCAGAGCGCGCCATGGAACAGCAGGTTCGGGCTGGCCCGGTTGATCGGGTCTTCGGTTAGCAGCAGCAGTCACCTCGCGCCATCGGCCTAACCACACTTTGGATGAGCGAATCTGGGTATTGTTTAATGCGGCAGCCATCGCTTTGGTTGCTGAGGTGTGCCAGCCACTTAGCCGTGTAACTCACGGGCGACAGCGTCAGCCCCCCGCCAGCAGTCGTGGAACGAAGTGTAGAGCGGGATCGGGGCCATGCGGATGATGTTCGGCTTGCGGTCGTCGGGAATAACGCCCCAGTTTTCATCCATGCGCTTGGCAAATTCGGCGACGTCGGTATTGATTCGAATGGAAAGCTGACTACCACGGCGGGCGGCCTCGCGTGGGGTGACGATTTCGAGGGGGGCTCTGGTCGCTAGCTCGTCGAGCAGTGAAATCAGGTAATCGGTGAGTTGCAGACTGCGCTGGCGCAATGCTGGCATGCCAACCGAGTCGAAGATCTCAAGTGATGCACGAATGGGTGCGATGGCAAGAGTTGGTGATGTTGACAGCACCCAGGCCTCTGCGGTTGATGGCGTATCGATGATCGGGTTCATCCCAAAACGGGTTTCAGCTCTGTTGCCGTACCAGCCTTCAAGGCGTTGGATATCGCGGTCTGCCAAGTGGCGCTCGTGGACGAAGGCCGCTGCGATGGCGCCCGGACCGGAGTTCAGGTACTTATAAGTGCACCAAGCGGCGAAGTCAACATCCCAATCGTGCAGCGATAACGGCACATTTCCGGCAGCGTGCGCAAGATCCCAGCCGACGAAGATCTGGGCCTTGCGCGCGGCCGCGGTGATCGCGGCCATGTCCATCCATTCGCCGGTCAGGTAATTGACACCGCCGAGCATCATCGTGGCAATTGACGCACCCTGTTGCTCGATTACCTCAATGACATCCTCGGTACGCAGCACATTTTCACCGGCGCGCGGGCGTAACCGCATGATTGCTTCGTCTGGGTCGTAGCCACGGAGGCGAGCATGGCTGCGGACAGCGTAGGAGTCAGAGGGGAAGGCGTAATCCTCGATGACGATTTTGTGCCGCTGGGCTGTTGGGCGGTAAAAAGACGCCAGCATGAGGTGCAAGTTCACCGTTAAGGTGTTCATCACAGAAACCTCTTCGGGTTTGGCGCCAACTACTCGGCCCAAGGCTTCGTTGACGTACTCGTGGTAGTACATCCAAGGGTGCTCACCGGTGAAATGCCCGTGCACGCCCCGCTGCGACCAGGCCCCTAGTACTTCATTGACCGCAGTGGCCGTGGTGACTGGTTGCAGCCCAAGGGAGTTGCCGGCGAAGTACGCCGCGAGTGGATACGCGCCACCGGCTGCTGGCAGTTGCATGAACTGCGAACGTGCGGGGGATGGGTACGCCGCGTCTAGTTCATGGGCGTGCCGCTCTGTGTTGTCCATTTGACGATCTACTCCTAGCTAGGCAAGAACTGGTTGTGCTGCTAAACGTGAGCGCGATACGACCATAATTCATCAAAGGTGACCCGCGACAAGCTTTTCTCAAGCCATTCGATACCTGACGAGCCACCGCTGCCGGCCTTGGCGCCGAGCGACTGCTTGACCGCCCGCAGGTGCAGTGCACGCCAATCTAGGAATGCTTGTGAGATCTTTGAAAGGACATCTCCGAGCATGCGCAGTGGATCGTTGACCGGTAGTTCACCGTAAATCTTCACCCAAGCAGCTTGGACCGAGTCATTTGGTGTGTAGGCCTCTGCGAAATCTCGATTTAGGTGGTCGGCATCGATGGCGTACCCGGCGCGGGCGAGCGCGGCCAGTGCCTCTTCATAAAGGCTCGGTGACTCAAGGGTTGCAATTAGCGGAACAAAAACTTCGGGATTGGGTTCGTAGAGTCGGGTAAGGGCGCGTGACTTCAGGCCCATTAGAAACTCAACGTGCCGATAAGTCCACGATTGAAATCCCGATGCCACTCCGAGTTGATCGCGGAAGCGATTGAACTCCATTGGCGTCATGGCATTAAAAGACGGCCAGGTGGCATTTAGTCCCTGCCAATGTAATGCCGATCGGCGTAGTGTGGTGACAGCGCCCAAAATATCGTCAGCGCGCAGTTCGGTAATCCCCCGCTGCCACTCACGCCAGATCAATCCGAAGTAGAGCTCCATCACCTGGGAGATGACCAAGAAGGGGAGTTCCGCAGGCTCGTCGGTGAGGGTCTTTTGCATGCGATGTAGTTCCATCGTGTGCACGTATTGGTCGTATGGAGTCTCGCCAGTGAACTCAAGAACTGGTACTCCTCCGGTGCTGGCGGCCAGGTTTTCGCGATCTGCCCTGGTGGCGTGGGTGGTCATGGGTACATCTTGCTGATCTGGAGTCGGCCCGAGAAGGGTTAATAATAGGCATCTTTGGCGATATACTTTCCAATCAGAAGTTAATTCCGGACTCCACTTACCGAATGAGAGGTCGCCCCGTGGCAATTGCCCTCGACCATATTGACTGGAAACTTCTCGAGGAACTCCAAAGTGACGCCCGGCTGTCCTTTAGTGAGCTATCGAGGCGGGTGCACCTTTCGGCCCCGGCGGTCGGTGAGCGGGTTCGGCGCCTAGAGCAGGCCCGGGTGCTCACCGGGTATCACGCCGCTGTTGACCTGACCGCGACCGGCTGGGCGGTGCTGGCGATGGTGCGCATCGCCTGTTACGGAAGTACCTGTGTCCTGCGTGACCCAAAGGTGGCGACATGGCCCGGGGTGCTGGAAATTCATCGTGTCACTGGAGAAGACTGTTCGGTACTTAAAGTGGCCGCGGTATCGATGCAAGGCTTTGAGCAGCTAATCGACAAACTCGCCGCCTACGGCACGCCCGCTAGCACCTTGATTCTGTCGAGTCCGCTAACCCGAAGTGATGTGGTTGCGCCCGAAAACTTAGCGATCAACGGGCCGATCAAGTGACGGTATGTCGTGCACGGCTGTCAATATCGTAGGCCAAGTAGAACTTTCTGGGTCAATGAGTTCGAAATGGGCGATGTCACCAATTTCGATTAGTTTGACGTTACCGCCAGCATGCGCAACCTGGTAGTTACGCGATAGCGAAATCGGCACGAGCGAATCCAACTTGCCATGCAGGGCGATGACCGGAACAAGTGGCGGCAGATGCGCTGGGTCGAGGTCAGCGCGCTCCTGCGCTGAGCAGCCCAGAAAATCTCGGACGCCACCGGCGTTTAGATCGAGTTGCTGGGCTAATTCAAGATCGCTGATGGCGCCAAGTGCGATGACTCCTGCGACTTGATCACAAAGTTCGGCTTGTGCGGCGGCCCATAGTGCTAGGTGCCCACCGGCGGAGTGGCCGATAATGATGACCTGACCACTATGCCCGGCGATTTGCTCAGGGATAGTTACCAGGGCGGCGGCGACGTCGGCCACCATCGTGTCGGGGTCGCCGGGGATGCGCCGGTATTCGATCGAGGCCACCTGCCAACCGGCGCCGGCCAGGGCCGACGCAAAAGTGCGCAGGTGGGCGCGGTCATATGGTGGGCGCCAATAGCCACCATGAAGTAGTAGTAGTAACGGCCGGGTAGCGGCTAAGCCCCGATCGGCGCTTAGGTAGCAGTCGGCGACCTGATCCGGCAGCGGCCCATACGCCAGTGAACTATCCGGCGCCGGCGCCTCCCGCGTTAGCACACTGCGGTCTTCGATATCTGGTCCGGCTTCACCATTGCCCACGGCTGGGACAGTACGCCGCCCGACTTAGACTGGCGACGCAGGGTTAGGACTAGCGGGCTTAGACCGAGCGGCACTTGAAAGGGCAGGGGCGCGAGAGTGAATTTATTCAACTGGCTCGCCCCTGCTCAGGAAGCCGGGCTGCCCTGGTGGCCGCTGGCGCTGGTCATTGTCGTGCTGCTGGTTATCAATATCGTAAATAATCGAATTGCACCGGATTCGCATTATTTACTTTGGTCATTTGCCAGCTCGCTGATTTTGCTGGCCCTTGGTCTACTCGACGGCAACACTTTCACCGATATGGGTTTGGGTTGGACGCATTATCTAAGTGGGTTGATCTGGGCTGGTATTTGCATCGGTGCAGTGACCTTCGCCTATGTCGTTGGCATTATCTTTAGGCCCACGCGCAAGGCCTTCCGCGATGAACGGCATACTGAATTAAGCGGCGGGCGTCTGGCCTTCCACGCACTCCTTGAAGTTCCATTCGGCACCGTGTTACTTGAGGAGATCGCCTTTCGTGCCGTGTTGTTCTCGATGCTCGCGCGCCGCTACGGGTTGGTATGGGGCATCGTGTTGTCGTCCATCTTGTTCGGCTTATGGCATGTGTTGCCATCAATCGGTAGCCATGAGCAAAACCCGGCACTTGGCTCGGTGGTGGGCAAAGGCTTGCGGGGTAATATTTTCGCTATCGCATTAAGTGTCTTGATGACCACGCTGGCGGGGTTTGTCTTCTGCGCACTGCGCCTGCTGTCGGGCAGTGTGTTGGCGCCGATGGGGCTGCATTGGGCGACCAACGGCCTAGGTTATGCCTTTAGTTGGGCGATCATCAGGCGCACGCGGCGGGTAATTGAGTGACCCATGTGACTCATGTGGTCGCAAGTGTGCAAAGAACCGCGAAAGCCACAAATCGGGTGACACGCGACGCGCGGGCTTGCAGCGCTAGCGGTGCCCCGGGCGATATGGTCAAGATTGAAAGCCGCCCAAAACAGTTGCTCACCACAACGGAGGATGCCCAAATGGAAGCCGCGCGTACCCCCCTTGACCATGAGGCCGCAGTGGCACTGCTCAGTGAGCGCGATCGCAGTATTTTGGAGTTCGAGCGCCAATGGTGGAAGTACGCGGGCGCCAAGGAGCAGGCCATTCGGGATCTGTTCGAAATGAGCGGTACCCGGTACTACCAAATAGTCAATAACTTGATCGACACCCCAGAAGCGTTGGCCTTTGACCCCATGCTGATAAAGCGCTTGGGCCGCATGCGTGCTGCCCGCCAACGTTCAAGGTCGGCGCGGCGGTTGGGCATTTACGTCAGCACAAAGTGAACAAAAATTAAGTGCGAGAAGTGATGGGACCTAGACGAACCGGTGTGCGCAGCGCCCTCGCCCTCGTTATCGCGCCGGTACTTGCCTTAACCGCAGTTCTGGCCGCGGTAGCGCCCAGTGCAACAGCGGCGCCCCAGCCGATAACTATTTGGATTGACGCAGCGCGCGCAGCGACTGTTTCTGAATTATTGAAGGACGGTTACAAGGGGCACCCCGTCAACGTGGTTACCAAAGAACTCGCCGCGATCAAAACCGAACTCGCCACGGTGCCAGTTGAGCAAGCCCCCGACGTCATTTGGGCCGACAACGCTTGGACCGGCGAACTTGCCACCACCGCTTTGGTAGTGCCCTTGACTTTAAACACTGCCAAGCGTGCCCTCTTCGCTCCGAATGTGCTTTCCGGATTCCAGTTTGGGTCCAGTTACTACGGAATCCCGGTGCAATACGAAACATGGGCGCTGGTAACCAACGCCGCGCTAGCACCAAAACCAGCCCGGACGTTTGCGAAATTGTCAGCTAAAGCCCTCGCGCTCAAGGCCAATGGACGAGCAGATGTCGCGTTGGCGGTGGGCCAGGGCGTTAAGGGCAATGCTTACTTCACCTACCCGCTCTTCTCCGGTCTGGGTGGTTATTCATTTGGTAAGGACGCCGAGGGCAGCTTGAACCCGTTAGATCTTGGCGTCAATAATTCAGTTTTTCGCAAGAACGCAAAGATTATTGATGACTGGAATAGCTCCGGGCTGATCAATTCTTCAATTGATGTTGTTGCGGCGGAAGCGGCTTTCAAGGCGGGACGTGCGCCTTATTGGATCACCGGCCCGTGGAGTGCTTCAACATTGCAGGCATTGACATTCAAGTATTTTATCTCGCCGGTGCCAAGAGTTGATGCTGCAGTTTCAATGGCACCCCTACTTGGCATCAAAGGATTCATGACCACTTCATATGCGCAAACCCATGGTGTCGGCACCGTGGCGTCCGCGCTCGTGATTAAGAAACTCAGCGATGCGGGCTTCCAAACAAAAATGGCGGCAATCTCCCTAAGGGCCCCAGCGAACAAGAAATCTACCTATAGCACCACTATCCGTGGCCGATTGGCGCAGGCCTTCGGCACCGCCGGTGTCGACGGTGTGCCAATGCCGAATATCTCGCAGGCGGCATCGGTCTGGGGTCCACTAAGTACCGCCTGGGCTACCTCAACAAGTGGACCGGATGCCACCCCCGCTAAGAAAGCTTTCGCTGCGGCGCAGAATGCAATCAAGAAAGCGATCGGCTAACGGATTAACGCCGTTGATTTAGTGCGGCGCAACTTAAGGCTCATTCGCAGCAGTAACCAAGCAATAAAGAACATAGCCAGTGTCAGGACGCCACCGCGCGTTTGGGCGAGGTTAAGGACAATTTCAATGATCCCGTAGGTGATTACGCCGGCGGCAAGAAGTCCCTGCGCAATGTCGAGTGGCGCCAACCGGCCCATGGTGATCCACTCCAAGAGTGTGAACCCGACAAGTAATGCTCCTATTGCTAAAGAGAAAAGTCCAGCGCTGTCCGGCGGCCAAGTGCTTTGGGGCGTACCGGCGAAAATCGCCATCTCATCAACTGTCGCTGCCACTCCAATTATCAGCAGAAAGTGGGCAAATGCTGTGGTGCGCCAAAGGCGAGGGTTTGCCACCTTGTTTTCAGCGTAAACATCATCGAAATAGAAGACTGCAATGGATAGGTTGAAAAGTAGAACCAAGACGAAGAATCGGTAGTCGATTTCTTGTTCCGATCTTGCTATTTGCGCCATCAATTGGATGAACCCTTCACCAATGGCTATAAGCAAGAGCAGGCCGAGCCGCTCGCGCAAGTGGTCGGGGTGAATCGGGAAGACCCCACCGTCATGCTCGCGCAAAGTGAACATGATCGGCGCCAGGGCTACCGTGATGACGACAGCAATAATAAGGGCGAGTAGGTCACGTGACAGGGTCACTCCGATTAGGCAAACCACGGCGCCCAGAAGGGGGCTGATGATTGAGACTCGTATCCCGGGCACCGGTTGTCCGGCGCGCTTCCGCGCGATGGCGAACAGGCAACTGATGGTGATAAGTGCAACTGCCATGCTCAGAAGTCCGTCTTGCCAAGTGATCACTGCATCAGAGTTAATTGCGAGTGCAGCCAGCAGGATGCACGCCATTTGGATTAGCAACAGCCCCCGATAGGGTAAGCCGTCAACCGGGAATCGATTGTGGATGAGTGACGTTAGAAACCAAAGGCCGAACAGCGCAACAAGTGACAATACGGCGAAGACGCCGGAGCCAAGTGTGGGATGATCGACGAATGAATCATTTGTTACGATAAGTGCGGCAACGACGGCTAGGTCATAGAAAAGCTCCAGCCACCCCGCCTTCCGCTCCCCTTTGGCAGCGAATACTTCTGTGTAAGACATGTCGCGACCCGTCCTTAGTTCAACTTCGGCTTGCGTGGGTAGCATCAACATCGTTGATGATGTAGGCGAGTAAGTCACGCCCGTGATCTGATGCCGTGGAGATATCGGCTGAATGAATATCGACATTATGCAGGGATTGCAAACGCAGGGCATCGCCGTCTAAATGCTGGTTCGGAAACACCCCGGCGAAGGCGAAACCAAGTTCTGCCAGATCGGCATCCAAAATGATCTCGGTTGCAGGGTCATTAAGTGGCAGGTCGAGGTAGACGGCGTCGCGGCCGCGATTAGCGACAAGTTCCGCACGGGCGTTCATCACGACATGGCGTAGGTCACGGCCAGGTTGCTGAGCCGTAATTATAGAGAGATTGTGATCATCTTTTTGGGTAATGACAATTGCGGTTGATCCGCCAACCTGGCTTTCGATGAAGGCGTCTGCGGCCACAACTCGGCCTCGGAGCCCGGTGGTGGTGACAATGTCATCGATGATATTGCGATGACGCGCCGGTGCATAGATCGGTCGATCGTGCCCGTCATTTACTGTCAGATAGAAAAGTGCAACCGATTGTCGGCGGGCATCCTTGGCAAGAGCGGCGTTATTATTGACGGTGCCTGGAATCCAGCCGAGCAGAAATCCGGTTTCATGAGCGCCGAGATCGATGTTGGCTTTCTGGCTATATGGATGCGCGGCAGTCGCCTCGCTGAAAATGCCTAAGACCCCCTGGCCCTTGGCCCATAGCGCTGCATGTTGCTTCAAGGCAGTAAATAGGTGATGGCCACGGGCAGCTTCGGTGACAACAGCGACCCCGGCATGTAGGACGGGTGCATCAGGTTCCTCGCGCATCAATGCAATATGTCCGGCGACGGTGCCATCAGGGAGCAGCCCGATGGTGCTGATCAGTGAGCCGGCGTCGATGCGTCTAGCAATTTCTGCGGGGTCATAAACCCAATCGGCGTCGTACGAAGTGCCGTAGACATCGGTCACCAAATCCGTAAGGATCTGCGCCTCGTGTGCGCGGAGAAAGCGGATCTCGGCATTAAACACGTTCGCATTATGGCTGATTGGTCACGTGGCTGGGACCAAGATCGTGTCAATAAGGTGCGCCAACTCTACGTCGAGTGTGGTGAGGCAGCCGGTGCTGTGCGTGGACAAGGCCAGGTGCAAAGTGCGCCAGCGAATATCTATGTCGGGATGGTGGTCCAATTTCTCCGCTACCTCGGCAATTGCGACCACCCAATTGATCGCGATCGCGAAGGTGGGTGCTTGGATTTCGCGGATCAGTTGGCCCTGGGCGACCTGCCAAGTTGGTAACGCGGAAGGTAGGCCCATTATCTGAGCCTGGGTTAGTATTTGCGAATTCACAATTCATTTCTACCAGAACTGATGCGCTTTCGTACTTGTTTGTGAGAATTAAGCGGCAAGCCGAAGTAGCCTCTGAACATCTCGGCTAATCATGATCGCCTTCACCAGGAAACCTCAGACGGTGAGCCTTAGTGATTCACAAGGCCAAAGATATGGCAGAGCTCGTCTGCGGTAATTTAGAGAAGTTACCAGTGAGCTTGGGCACTGCTTATGAACCGTGGGGCGAGTCACTGGTTGAAATGGTTGAGACTGGGGTGGTGGCGGCTGCAGTAGCGCAACTTCACCGCGAAATTGAACGGAAATTGCGGGGGCCTGCGGAACATCAGAAAGGTCATCGCTGTGTCGCACACTGGCGGGCCGATTAATCCAGTAGGGGAGTATGAACCAATGAACATACGTGGCTATGAGCAGCCATCTCATACATGTTAGTTGTAGGGGTAAGAGGCACCCCTTGAGCTCCTCCATCCATCGAGGGTTGGGAAGTTGGATCGATGAACAGTGCAGGTATGCGGCCGCTGGCTGATGTGCGTGTCTTAGGAATTGAGCAATACGGCGCGGGCCCATTTGGAAGTATGTTCTTGGCTGATTTAGGAGCCGAAGTCATCAAAATCGAGGACCCGAGTGTTGGGGGCGATGTTGGTCGCTATGTGCCACCTTTTGCGGAAGGAGAGGATTCCTTATTCTTCGAGTCGTTTAATCGAAATAAGCGATCCCTCTCGCTGGATCTGTCAACTACATCGGGGATGAAAGTCTTCGAAGATTTGGTCCGCGTCGGTGATGCCGTTTACTCAAACCTTCGCGGTGATGTGCCGGAGAAAATGGGCCTCAAATATGAGAGTCTGAAGCACCTTAATCCTGCAATTGTGTGTTGCAGTTTGAGTGGATTTGGGATGACCGGGCCGAGGTCAACGGAACCTGGTTACGACTACATCCTCCAAGGTTTGACCGGCTGGATGAGTATTACAGGGGATCCTGATGGCCCTCCCACTAAAAGCGGATTATCGCTAGTTGACTATTCGGGTGGGCTAGTTGCCGCAGTAAGTCTCCTAACTGGCCTGCATGCTGCACGTCGTGACGGTGTGGGAGGAGACTGCGACATTTCCCTCTATGACACGGCAGTGTCGATGCTTACATATGTCGCGACATGGAACCTTAACGGGGGATTTAAGCCAGTGCGAACTAGAAACTCTGCACATCCTTCGATAGTGCCATTTCAGGCCTTCCTAGCGTCAGATGGATGGATTGTTGTCGGGTGAGCGAAGGAAAAGTTCTGGCAAAAACTCGCTGAAGCTTTGGGCCATCCGGAGTGGATTGGTGATCCACGTTACTTGACCTTTTCAGAGCGTGCGGAAAACAGTGAGCTGCTGCTGAGCGAATTAGAGATGATATTTCGCCGCGAAAGCGTTGCGAATTGGCTGTTGCTATTACGCAAGGCAGGAGTTCCAGTAGGTCCGGTCAACGACGTTGCTCAAGCACTTAGTGACCCGCACACCCTTGCGAGAAATCTGATCGTCGAAACTGAACACCCAAGATTTGGAAAGATACGTCAGGTAGCTTCTCCAGCTAGTTTTGGCAATGGAGAGCGGGTATATCGCAGGGCGCCAATTCGGAATGAGGACTTTTCCTATGTTGTCCGTGATTTACTTGGATATCAGGATGAAGAAATTAACAAGTTTGTGGAATTGGGTGCTTTCGGAGCGGGCACCGAGCCGCCCGCAACTTCGAGTTCCCGACCAGGCCTAAGCGGCGGCCAAGGGCTATTTTTTGGATGACATTGGTTAGAGATGTTATTGGAGGCCATTGTCAGATGGGAACTAGCACCCGGTGATTTCTCCTGTAGAATCTGTGGAACTTAGATAGAGGAAGCAATTGTGGACTTTGAACTAGACGAGCAGCAGATGGATTTTCGTCGGGCACTCCGGGACTTCGTCGATAAGGAGATAATCCCAGTGGCCTCAGAGTGGGAAAGATCGGGAAGATATCCGACGGAGATTGTCGAACATTTAAAGGCTATGGGTCTCTTCGGAATGACAACACCGGAGGAGTTCGGCGGCCTAAACCTTGACATGGTTTCGTTCGCTCTTGTTTACGAGGAAATCGCGCGCGGTTGGATGGGAATTGCTGGCATTCTGGGAAGCCACAATCTTTCTTGCTGGATGATCGCCCATCACGGAAGTGACGAGCAAAAGAGCCGTCTTCTCCCGTTGCTTGCGTCGGGCGAATTTAGAACGGGTATTGGCTTGACGGAGCCTGGGGCTGGAACTGATTTACAGGGTATCGAGGCCACTGCCCGACTTCAAGGTGACTGCTATGTTGTAAATGGGACGAAGACGTGGATTACCAACGCGCGGCACGCAGATGTACTCCCCGTCCTTGTTAAAACTGATACTACTGCTGTTCCGCGACATCGAGGTATGAGTGTCCTTCTGATCGATTGCAAGAGTGAAGGTTTTTCAGTAGGCAAAGACTTGGGCAAGTTGGGGTACAAGGGGACCGAGTCGTGCGAGGTGGTTCTCGAAAACGTAATTGTCCCGCAGACTGACCTTCTTGGTGGTGTCGAGGGCAAGGGGCTGCAGCAGGTACTTTCGGGCCTTGAAATTGGACGAATTAACATCGCAGCTCGGAGCGTAGGGATAGCTCAGGCGGCGCTAGATGCTTCACTTGAATACGCCAAACAGCGGACAGCTTTCGGTAAGGCGATTTCCGAATTTCAGGCTATTCAACTCAAGCTTGCCGACATGGCAACCGAGTTGCAGGCAGCCAGACTCATGACTTATTGGGCTGCGTCACTGGCGGACGGTGGTGCCCGGGTTGACATGCAGTCCGGAATGGCAAAATATTTTGCTTCTGAAGTCGCTATCAAGGCGTCGCTCGAAGCGATGAGAATACATGGTGGTTACGGCTATTCAACTGAGTACGTTGTGGAGCGCTTATACCGTGACGCGCCGCTTATGAGCATTGGCGAAGGCACGAACGACATCATGCGTATGGTCATTGCCAAGGCACTTGTTGCGGGTACCGGTATCATCAAGTGAATCTGAAGTTGCTCAGGCGCGGGAACCCACCCGCTGGCCTTGGCCCTTGATAATGCTGACGGGGTGGCATTAGCTGAACGCGGACAACTTGGCCCTGAGTGACCCGCTAAGTCGGCAGGGTTTGCCTGAATTCGGCTATTTCAGCGGAGGTGAGAAGTCGAGGCGCCATTGCACATTTCTACTAGCCAATATGGATTTCTTCTGATCGGTGCGCCAGATCGCCAGATCGGGTAATCCGTGGGAGACTCCATCATGTCAACAGCCACGGCCACCAACGCCGAAATCACGGTCGCACCTGAGCAACTCCGCAAATTGCGCCGACTAAATATCATCGCCGGCTTTGCACATCTGCTGCAGATGATCGCGGTACTGGCGCTGACCAATGACTTCGTGCTGCCGGTGACGGCTACCTACATGGCCGGCCCGCCCGGAAGTCCGCTGGGCGACCCGACCGTGCTCTTTGACTCACGTGTCGGCTGGGGTGTTGCGCTCTTCTTCGGCCTGTCGGCGCTGTTCCATTTCTTGGTAGCGAGCCCAATGTTCTTCAGCAGGTACGCCAATGGGCTGGCCCATCAGCGCAACTATTTCAGGTGGGTTGAGTATTCGATCAGCTCATCGGTGATGATCGTGCTGATCGCCCAGATTTGCGGTATCTCTGACGCGGCCGCCTTACTCGCGATCTTCGGGGTTAACGCCTCGATGATCTTGTTCGGCTGGTTGCAGGAGAAGTACGAAACCCCAGGCTCCGGCGGGTGGATGCCATTTATCTTCGGCTGCATTGCGGGCATCGTGCCCTGGTTGGCCATCCTCATCTACGTTATTTCACCCGGAGCTCCCGGTGAGCTCTCGCCGCCGGCATTTGTCTACGGCATCATCGTTTCGCTATTCATCTTCTTCAACATCTTCGCGCTGGTGCAATGGCTGCAATACCAAAAAGTGGGCCGGTGGGCTAACTATCTGGCCGGTGAGCGCAGTTACATTGTGCTGAGTTTGGTCGCAAAGTCACTGCTGGCTTGGCAGATTTTTGCCGGAACCTTGGCCCCCTGACTACGCTCTACTTGTGCGAGGTGCCGGAACACTCCTGAATATGGTCGCGATCCTGATCGGATCTGGCCTTGGAGTTCTTATCGGCCACCGACTCCCGCAGCGCGCCCGCGACACCGTTACCGACGCCCTTGGCCTTGTCACCTTGGTAATTGGGGCCTTGAGCGTCGTTGCCTTGACAAGTTCGGCATTTACTGACTCCGTTGGGGCGGCAGCGCCGTTATTGATCGTGCTTGGTGCGCTAGTTATCGGTGGCATCATTGGGTCACTATTCCAAATTGAGCTGCGGCTAGAGCAAGTTGGCGGCTGGTTGCAACGCAAACTGAGCCGGAAGGCCGCAGGCGAATCAGTTGACAAGCGCAAGCGGTTTGTTGAAGGTTTCGTTGATGCCTCACTAGTTTTTTGTATCGGTCCGCTGGCGATCCTCGGGGCGTTAAATGACGGTCTTGGTTTAGGTATTGAACAGTTGGCGTTGAAATCAACCCTTGATGGATTCACTTCACTGGCCTTTGCCGCGTCTTTAGGTTGGGGTGTAGCGCTTTCCGCGTTGTCGGTCGGCATAGTGCAGGGTGCTTTCACGATTCTTGGGGCCCTGGTCGGCTCGGTTTTGTCAGTGGCATTAATTGATGCGATCACCGCGACCGGTGGCGTGCTGCTTCTCGGGGTGGGTGTGCGCCTATTGAAGATTAAGTCAGTGCCGGTTGGCGATATGTTGCCCGCACTGATCGTGGCACCGCTGTTGGCCGCCGCAGTCGCATTGTTCATGGGTAGGTAAAAAGGTGAGGCAGGTGGCTACCTTGCTTAAAGGCTATGCGGCTGCCTGCCATCTCGCGCCGACGCTTTCGGTGACCCTCATGGTCAGTTTGCTGGCTTGGCGAACCGGGTGGTCTGGTTGGCAATTACTGCTGTTGGTAGTCGCGGTCTTGAGCGGGCAACTATCGGTGGGTTGGAGCAATGACGCCATAGATGCACCAATTGATATTGCTGCTGGTCGCACCGCGAAGCCAGTTGTGTCTGGAGCCTTATCGGTTCGCGGTCTGTGGGCGGCGGCACTGGCAGCACTTGTCACCACGGTGATGACCTCATTCATGGCGGCAGGGCTGCTGGGTGGAGCAATCCAGGTAATTGCTGTTGCCAGTGCCTGGCTATACAACCTTCGGTTGTCTCGCACCACCTGGTCGTGGTTGCCTTATGCGGTTTCCTTCGCATGTGTAACCCCGTTCATCACTTTTGGGTTACACCCGCCGAAATCCCCAGCGCTGTGGGCCATTTCGGTATTCGTCTGCACCGGGGTCGCGGCCCATCTAGCCAATGCGTTGCCGGATCTGGCCACCGACCGAGAGCGCGGTCTAGGCGGGTTAGTAGCGCGGTTAGGTGAAGTCCGCGCTAGAAGGTTGGCGCTGCTGCTGCTCGCGCTAAGCGCATTCATCCTGCTGATCCAATTAGCCCAGATCAACGCTGTCGCCGCCTACCTCATTCCACTTGCAACCGGCGTTGTCCTGATTTTGGCAATCCGCCCCACCAAGCGTCCGATTTTCTTCCTGGCGGTTCAAGCCCTTGCCGCATTCGAGGTACTGGTTATTTTGGTGACGGGGATTCCGATCACCTCATAGGGCGGGTCTAGTTTTCCCGTCGTGTCGCACACTAAGCCAAAGCATCTGGGCGGCTACCGCAGCGAGGAGCAGCGCGAAACCGATTTGCAGCACCGAACCCGATACTCGAAATGCGAGGAGCGCGCCGACCAAAGCGCCGACGACCGCACCAGCCCCGAGCCGAAGTCCCGTCGGCCAATTGGTCAGGCCTCTTCGCGATAGACGCGTGGCACCAAGTAGCGCCGTTGGGATCATGACCAAGAGCGAGGTGCCCGATGCGAGGAGTTGGGAGAAGCCGAAGAAGAAGATCAAGATCGGGATCAACAAGATGCCGCCGCCAACGCCAAGCATGGCCGAGAAGACACCCATCGCCAGCCCTGAGGCCAAATAGCCGATGATGATCAAGGCGGTGAGGGCTGGCAGGTCGTTTGCCGTGGCGCTCTGGTTCACGAGCAGCATCCGCAGCGCAATCACGATAAGCAGCAGTCCAAAAGCCATCTGCAGCTTTCGGTCTGGCACTTTTTGTACCAAGTGCGCCCCGATCCAAGCACCCGTTGTGCTGCCTAAGACAATGAATAGGGCCGGCAACCAGGCAATGCTGTTGGCGATCGCATAGGAGATAACTCCCGCGATCCCCCCGCAGCTGATCATGACCAAAGAAGTGGCCTGGGCCCGTTTTTGGGCAAAATGCAAGGCGATCACCATGAGCGGCACGACGATGAACCCGCCGCCGACCCCGAAGAACCCCGAGATCAACCCGGCGCCCATCCCAAGGGCGAGGTCGCGGCCCAGCAGGGGCCAGGAAATGCTCATGTGCCGGCCGCTTTCATTGGGGGCAGGCTATCGGGTGCTGATAGTTGACGCAGTGTCGTATCCTCAGGTCATGACTAGACGCCATTCGCAGATCGCCGTTGCCCTACTCACCGCCGTTGTCGCTGCGGCTGCCTTTGCCGCGCCAGCCAGTGCCGAGGTGAACCCGGCCAAGTTTGACCAAGCCCAGGTCGGCCTGACCTACACCGTCTATGTGCCAACGACGGCCCTGGGCCTTAAGGCCACCTCATTCCAACTCACCGATTGCGGCCCGGGCCCGGGCGGGAAGGAGCGAGATGCGCAGATCGATGCAGCCTTCGGGAAGGATTGGATTGGTGGGGGTAACAAAGGTTCCATCGCCATTGCCGAATCCGAT
>JAQCEO010000088.1 GCA_027729805.1 Actinomycetota bacterium | reverse complement strand
CGAAACCGGAAGGGTCGCGGTGCCAGTGGCGTCACCGTTCATGATCGCGTTCACAACAGTTTGACTCGCCCTTTGGCCCGGTGACCAGACACGTACCTGGGCGGCGGAATTCGAGCCCAGGGCTGCGACATTAATCGTGACACCGGTGACACCGGTGTCGGGTACGCCGCCAACCCCGGTCACTTTCAGATAAATGCGATTGCTGTCACCGGAGTAACGGTCCTGCAGTAACCGGCAACGACCCTCGGCACCGACCCCGGCTCGGGTATTAAGTGCATTGAAGGGGGTAATCGCAATCATTTCACCCGCTGGGGTGATATCCGCGGTGGTCGCAATTGATGATTGACCCTTGCAGAAGGGGGCGTCGATCGGCGTGCCATCCCAGAAGGAGCTTGTCGCGGTCGCGCCATCCCAAGTGAGTGAGATGTGAATATGATTGCGGTGGCATACGGTGTCGTTACCTTGTTCGGGCTTGCTGAAGCAGCCCTTAAGTTCGGTCCACCCCCGGTTGATGTCATAGCCACGCCAGATGCGGTCATTCCAGCCGATGTACATCACGCCGAGACGAATAGCATTGCCATATGGTGTGCCGAATTGGTCCGGGCCAAGTAGCCAGTTCAAGAATGTCTCCGCGTTCGCGCGTTGCTGCGCATCGCGCACACTCGTCATCCAGTCAAGGGCCCGGCCCTCCTTATGTTCACTCTGCCCGCCAATTTCGCAGGAGCGCGGAATCCAGACCGTTTGCTCGACGCCATAGGTCGCTTTGATTAAATCCGAGATTCGCTGGGTACCTGGCTTGGCCGGCGGATCGCATTGGGCTTGCCCTTCATACTGGGCGCCAACGTCGTAGGTCGGTGGCAAGGCCACCGGGTAGCCCGGGACGGCTGCCGGCGGCAACCCCTCCCCGGGTACCGGTGCGCCGGCGAGGGGGCCGGTCCAACTACTGGGCTGCCAGAAGCTGTCGCCCGCGTGGGCCATCGGGATGCCAATTACCACCGCAAGTGCGACCAGGCCCGCGACCAAGCTGACCCGAGAGGATCGAGCACCTCGGCCCTCGGGTCGATCGGCAGGCAGGGCACAATGCACTCTGCGACGGGGAAGCACCCGCCTATCGTGTCATGCGCGTGACGCAAGTGACGCTTGGGACATGGGCGATCCGCGAACAACAGGGGTGTAATTCACCTCATAAACTCTGCAATTCCCCCTATCAGGGGGTTACGAGGGAGACAGATGCTCGACGACAACACCGTGGAACGGGTACTAGTAATCACCGCCCACCCCGATGATGTGGATTTCGGGGCCGCCGGCACTATCGCGGGCTGGGTGGAAAAGGGCATTTCGGTCACCTACTGCATCATCACCGACGGGGACGCCGGCGGCGCCGACCCGACCGTGCCACGCGCGGACATCGCTGGGATTCGCCAAGCCGAGCAACGGGCCGCTGGTGCGGTACTCGGGGTAAGCGACATCCAATTCCTCGGCTACCGCGATGGGGAACTAACCGTCAGCCATGAACTCCGGCGCGACCTGAGTCGGCTAATTCGTCAGGTCCGCCCCAATAGGGTGCTCACCCAGTCACCCGATCGAAATTGGAAAAGCATCTACGCCTCGCATCCAGACCACCTCGCCGCCGGCGAGGCCGCGATTTTTGCCATCTACCCCGATGCGCGCAACCCATTTGCCCACGCGTCCCTGTTACAGGACGAGGGTCTGGCAGATTGGGCGGTGCCTGAGGTGTGGGTGATGGGATCACCCACACGTAATCACTATGTTGACGTAACTGACAAGTTGGATATCAAGATTACCGCCTTACAAGCCCACGCCAGCCAAACCGCACACATGGAAGATCTGGCCGGTCGCATCACCGGATGGCTGACAATGCAGGCCGCCGAAGCTGGTTTACCCGAAGGTCGACTGGCTGAAGCCTTCATGGTGGTCGACACCGCCTGAGATCACCGGGGCTAGCCCCGCTCCCTGTGATTTTTCAAGACTTTTCCTTAAGCCTCGATCGGCTTTGTGTTTCCATGCGTGATCGCCTTACCGGTGACAAGTTAAGTAAGCGCACCATGCAACATGGCCGGGTTAACACCCTTCTCGGGTGACTTGGCCTGCACAATCACCCCGCCCAAGAGACTGGCCAAGCCGACAAAGTGCAAAACCAGGATCAGGTTGTAAAGAAAAGTCATGAGTTTTACTCCCACTCAATCGTGCCTGGCGGCTTGCTCGTGACATCTAAGGTAACTCGATTGATCTCTGGAACCTCGTTGGTAATGCGTGTTGAAATCCGGGCAATGACCTCATAGGGCAGCCGCGACCAGTCCGCGGTCATCGCATCTTCACTTGACACCGGGCGCAGTACTACCGGATAGCCATAGGTGCGACCATCCCCTTGAACCCCAACCGAGCGCACATCAGCCAGCAATACCACCGGGAATTGCCACACATCACGGTCTAGGCCGGCCGCGGTCAACTCCTCGCGGGCAATGGCATCGGCCACACGCAGGATGCGCAGGCGCTCAGCATCCACCGCACCCACAATGCGGATTGCCAAACCCGGGCCTGGGAACGGGTGCCGCCAGACGATCACCGGCGGCAGGCCGAGATCTAATCCGACCTGACGCACCTCATCTTTGAACAGGGCGCGTAATGGTTCAACCAAACTGAATTTCAGATCATCGGGTAGCCCGCCCACATTGTGATGGCTCTTGATGTTTGCAGTGCCACTACCACCGCCGGATTCAACGACATCTGGGTACAGCGTGCCCTGCACTAAAAAGTCGACCGACTCGCCATCGGCTGATTCCACGATGCCGCGTGCCGCATCCTCGAAAACCCTGATGAACTCGCGACCAATGATCTTGCGCTTGGTTTCTGGGTCACTTACACCGGCGAGGGCATCTAGGAATCTGCCAGCCGCGTCGGCAACAACTAGCCTGACCCCTGTCGCAGCCACGAAGTCACGTTCGACCTGTTCAGCCTCGCCTTTGCGGAGCAGGCCGTGGTCAACGAAAACACAAGTTAGTTGATCACCTACCGCACGC
>JAQCEO010000087.1 GCA_027729805.1 Actinomycetota bacterium | reverse complement strand
AACCTGATGGCCCCGAATATCTTGGCTGCGATTGCTGCGCTCATAACTTTCATCTTCGTCATCGATCTGCTGCGCCGCGGGGTGCTGCGTGAGAAGTATGCGGTGCTGTGGTTGTTCTTTTCCAGTGCGGCGCTACTGCTCGCGATTTTTCCGTCGATCCTGGTTTGGCTCACCGGGGTACTCGGGGTTGCCGAGCCGGTCAACCTGCTGTTCTTCGTCACCATCGTGCTGCTTGTGTTGGTGAGTGTGCAACTCAGCTACGAACTGAGCCGGCACGAGGCGCGCATTCGCCGGTTAGCCGAAGAAGTTGCACTCCTGCAACAGGAAATCGACAGTCAGCGAAAAGATGGCGACTAACGAACCGGTTTTGTTGATGGCTTTCAATCGTCCAGATCATTTGACGAAAGTAATTGATCGCTTGCGCGAGGTGGAGCCAACCGCAATCTATTTAGCCGTTGATGGTGCCCGCGCTGATCGCCCGGATGAAAAAGCCAAGGTCGACGCCTGCCGCGCGCTTGTTGCCGCATTTGATTGGCCGTGCGAGGTCAAGACGTTGTTTCACGATTCGAACCTGGGCTGCGGGCTAGGTGTTAGCACCGCTATCACCTGGTTCTTCGAGCATGTCGAACGTGGCATCATCCTCGAGGACGACATCGTCCCGGACCCGAGCTTCTTCCCGTTCTGCTCGCAGTTACTTGATCGCTACGCCGATGACGCTCGAGTGCAGGCCATCTCCGGCTGCAACTTCGTGCCGCCGTCCGCGCAAACCCACCCGGAGCAGGCCTACCGCTTTAGCCAGGTGCCCCATATTTGGGGCTGGGCCACCTGGCGCCGGTCGTGGGCCGGGTATCGGCTCGACATCGCCGGCTGGCGGAGTGACCTGCCGCTAATGCAGTTGTGGAAGCGGGCCGGTCACTCGGTGCCCGGGGCCGTGTTCTGGGCGTCAACATTTGAATTACTCGCGCGCAAGGAGGTCGACACCTGGGATGGCCAGTTCGTGTTGGCGGCCATGGTTTCGGGGCAGCTCACAGCCACCAGCAACGTTAACCTGATCGAGAATATTGGTTTCGGCGCGAGTGCTACCCATACTGTGGAGGATCGCGATGAACTCCAGCCGATCTCACCAATGCGGCTACCTACAGTTGCAGTTCCTGTCGTGCTCGACGCCAAGGCCGACGCGTGGACCCGCAGGAATCACTTCGGAGCGTCTTGGCGCGGTCTGCTCTATCACGGCTACCGATATCTTAACCGGCGTAAAGGGAGGTCGACGTGACCATTGCTCAAGGGCGGGCACTAGTTACCGGTGGAGCTGGATTCCTCGGCTCACACTTGTGTGAGCGCTTGCTGAATGACGGCTATAGCGTCATCTGCGTCGACAACTACTACTCATCGACCAAGGACAACATCGGGCATCTGCTCGATAACCCGCGCTTTGAAGTTATTAGGCACGATGTCACTTTCCCGCTGTATGTCGAGGTCGATGAGATCTACCATCTGGCCTGCCCGGCCTCACCGATTCACTACCAGCGCGATCCGGTGCAGACCACCAAGACCGCGGTGCACGGCTCGATAAACATGCTCGGCTTAGCCAAGCGCACCGGGGCCAAGATCTTGCTGACTTCAACATCTGAGATTTACGGTGATCCACTGGTGCACCCGCAAACCGAGGACTACTGGGGCAACGTCAACCCTATCGGGACACGTGCCTGCTACGACGAAGGTAAGCGGGCGGCTGAGACTTTGTTCTTCGACTATCACCGCCAACATAACCTGCAGATCAAGGTCGTAAGACTTTTCAACACCTACGGTCCGAGCATGCATCCCCATGATGGCCGGGTTGTTTCTAACTTCATCGTTAGCGCGCTAACCGGCAAGCCGATCACCATCTATGGCGAAGGCCAGCAGACGCGTTCCTTCTGTTATGTAAGTGACATGATCGATGGACTTATTGCAATGATGAATAGCGGTGATGAAGTCACCGGCCCGATCAACCTTGGTAACCCAGGTGAGTTCACCATCGCTGAGCTTGCGGCGGAAGTCATCAGCCAAACCGGTGTTGATCCTGGTACCGAATATTTACCACTACCACCGGATGACCCAACGCGCCGCCAGCCCGACATCACCCGGGCCAAGCAGACCTTGGGTTGGGAGCCGACAATCGAACTGCAGGCCGGCTTGGCCAAGACCATCGAATACTTTCGCGGTGTCCTAGTCAGGTGATCACGGGTCCGATTCTGGTACTGGTGACTTGGTTTGTCGCCGTACTCGTCATCGCGGTAATGGGGTTGGCCCCGGCGCTGGTGGCCGCGCGTGGCGCTTTAAATCCCCGTAGCCTGCGCAGCGCCATTTGGTGGGGGTTGCTATTTGCCGCGCTCGTGATCCTCGCAACCAATATCTGGCTGCCGCTGCGCAGTGGGAGCGCCGTGATCGTCTTCGTCATTGCGTTAGCCCTGCTCGCGGTACTGGGAGTCTGGTTACTGCGTCGGCATCCGCACCGGCGGCTGCAGTTGGGTGGTTACGGCCGCTGGTGGCTGTTGCCGTTGTTTATCGCAATCGCTCTTGCGGTCATCTACCTTGCTGTTGCCGCGCTCGGCCCGGTCACTAATTACGACACCGGCCTTTATCACCTCGGTGCGATCAAGTACGCCGGTGATTTCGCAACTATCCCAGGACTCGCGAATCTGTATTTTCCGTTCGGCTATAACAATGCGCTCTTTCCACTTGCTGCCTTCCTCGGTAACGGCCCGTGGGATGGTGACGGCTACCGGTTGATCAACGGTCTGATCATGATTCTCATGGCAACTGATCTAGTAATTCGACTACTGCAACGTAAATACTCGGTAGGCACCTTTGTGCTCTTCATTGGCTTCGCCGCAGCATGGGTGCCACTTATTGCGTTATCGGATTATTTGGTCACCAGCCCGACCTCGGACTCATCGGTGCTCATCTTGACCTTGGTTGCCGTTAGTTATTTGTCGGACGCGCTCACCGGCACGAAAACTTGGCAAGGTGATGCCGCGGTGGCAGTTGTCATCGGTCTACTGCTGGTATCGCTGCGCCCAACGATG
>JAQCEO010000086.1 GCA_027729805.1 Actinomycetota bacterium | reverse complement strand
CCTTTCGCTCACTGCAAGACGCCGGTGAGTTCGTCCGCGTAATCGAGGACCGCACCGGCACCAAAGTAGGTTGCGTCGAAGAGATCGCTTGGCGCAATGGTTGGATAACTACCGGCGAGATGATCGCCGTCGCCGAGCCGCTACTGAAAAGTGGTTACGGCGATTACCTCATGCGACTAGCGACGCATTGAATTTTATCCCCTGAATTTCATATCCGGAATTAGTTTTACGGGGTCACTTCCGCCGTAGTTTCGACCCGACTTTGCGCAGTGACGCCGTCGCCCGCCAGGTGCGGCTCGACAAAATCGCAGCTAGGGCCGCGGTGTCTGCCGCGGTGCCGCCGACCGCACTTGTTAAAACCGTGGGGCTGGCCGCGATCTGCTGGAAGAAATCAACCAGACCGGTGGCAAGGCCCTGCCAGGTGTGTTCGGCGATTACCCGCTGCAGATCCGCGACGCGCTCCCGCGCATCAGCATCACTTGCAAGTAGTTGCTCCAAGTCGGTGGCAAAAGCCTCGACCGACCAATGCTTGGGTAGCCCGCTGATGCCCGCGATTTCTTTGAGCGGGCCGAAATCGGCGAAGGTGGATGGTGTGCCCAAGATCGCGGCTTCATAGGGCACTAGGCCAAAACCTTCGGCGCTGGACGGATAAAGCACCGCGGCCGCATTGGCGAGCAGCCAGGCGCGGCTCCGGCCGGTTAGGTGGCCGGTGGTGTGGGCGGTGCCGCGCAAATCAACATGCGTTGAAAGTAATGCGTCCTCGGCCACCTTCGAGCTGCTGCTCTTCACGTGCAACCCGGCCAGCACGAGGTCACAGGATTGACCAGACTGCAATACCCGCTGCCACACCGCGATGGCGAAGTCGCGATTCTTATGCTGGAAATCATTGCCGAGCACCGCAACAAATCTCTTGCCGCCGAGTGCCGTCAACGTTTGCTCCAGATCAGTATCCGGTGCGTCGGGTGCACTGGCTCCGACAATGTGATCTAACCCAAGGGGCAGTGGCTGCACACGCTGCGGATCAAGGCGCGGCACCTCGGCGAGCAATCTGGTTGCGACGTCGGCGCTGATGGTCGTGATGCCATCGACGCTGAGCGCGATGCGCCGCTGCAATGCGCGGTAGATGCCCCAAGCCTCGGGTGAACCGTGATAGCGCGGGATGTCGTAGGCGATGAGATCAAGATAGGTAGTGATGACGCGGCGGCCTAACGCGCGCGCATCACCGATATTGCTGCGTCCGTCGATCTGATTTGGATACCAGACGATGTCGCATTGCGCGATCTCCTGATCGGGGGCGATAATCCGTACCCGATCCAATTGCGTTAGGTGCTGCGCGTAGGTGGGGAGTTCTTTAATGCCTACGACATAGATCGAATCGATGCGGTCATCAGCCGCCATCGCGGTGATGGCCGCGGTTGTCAGCACCTGCGCACCGGTTTCATAAGGCCCCAGCCAGGTCGCGTCAATGGCAACCGTTAGCCGCCTACTGGACCCCCGCAGCTCCTGCGCCGCGAAGGCCGCACTACTTGGATCAAGACCCTCCTGGGCGTCCATTGCCGCTAACTCCATTAGCGCGCTGGCTTTCGCGACGTCCCGGTGGTGGGTCAGGAAATGGTCATGCCACAGCCCGCGCTCCGCGGTGGCGACAAACCACGCCGCCAAGGCCGCATCGTCATCCTCGGGTAGTGGGCCTACTAAGTCTTGGGCGTCTTCGGCAATTGCTATCAAGACTCCAGCCGGGGCGGTCGCGCGCACCCACACCTCGTTAACCCCGGCGCCGGCCACGAGTGAGCAGGTGACGATGCGCGGATCACCGTCAAAGCGCCTGGTGAACTCAGCCATGCGATCCATTGTCAGTAGTGCTGGATCACCTATTACCCGCAGCAGGCGCCCGCGCGAAGTCTTCAACGGTTCCATCACAGCACCTCGTAGGTACGTTGCAGACCTGAGTTAAGTGCCGGCGAGTAATACGGGTCGAGGGCGCAGGCCGCGGCCCAGCGTTGATTGAATAACGCCTGCTCGGCGGGGTCGGACTTCTTGCGCGCCATGGTGGCCCCTTCATAGTGGGTGAAGTGGGCGTACGGCGTCCACGCTACGCGATAACCCGCCGCGCGGGCCCGCAGGCAGAAGTCAACGTCATTAAAATCCTTCGCAAACGCCGTGTCGAACCCGCCCAACTCGTCAAAGACACTGGTGCGCACAAGCATCGCCGCCGCCGTCACGGCACTGTAGTTGCGCGGGGTCAGTACCGAACCAAAATACCCGGGCTCCTTCGCCGGTTTGCTGATCCATACGTGCGTCGGGCCAGATGGCAGTAACACCATCCCCACATGCTGCAATCTGCCGTCGGGGTAACTGAGTTTGCAGCCGGTGATCCCAACACCGTCGATCTGGCCAAGTTCGAGTAGGCGCGTGACGGGGTCGGGTTCAAAGGCCGTGGTGTCGTCATTAAGTAAGAAAACATAATCACCGGACGCGGCAGCGCACCCGGTGTTGATGGCCTCGGAAAAGTTAAAGGAGTCGGTTTGGTAGACCAGCTGGTTATCGGCGCCGGGCACCGGTGCAATCTCGCCGGTGGTCACGACGATGATCTCGAGTTTGATCCTCGACTCCATCGCCCGCAGCGACGCGACGGCATCGTCGACGAACCTACCGGTCGCACCAAGGTTGGCCGTACCGATTGTCGGGATGATGACCGACACTAGGTGCTCGGCCATGATGCGCGGGTGCACGGCGTTCAGGCCCGGCACTTTGCTCGGCAGCGCGGTGCCACCGGCGTCGGTGCCGGTCGAAAACGTGCGGTTTAGGTACTCCTGCTGCGCCCGCGCGGTTGACTCCTGCGCCCACGGCTTCGCATCGATTGTCAATGCGGTCGAGCCACTCCACGCCCGCCAGTGGTAAAGCGGCTTGGGGATATGCACGACATTGCGCAGATTCGGTAGCAACCGCAACGCGACATCAAAATCCTGCGCCCCATCCATCTCGGGGCGAAACCCGCCGATCGCATCGACGATCTCTTTGCGAAAAACCGTGAAGTGGCACAAATACATCTGGGTTAGCAACAGCTCCGGCGAGAAATCTGGCTTCGCGTAGAGCTCGAAGTGATTACCGCGGGTGTCGATCTTGTCCTCGTCGGA
>JAQCEO010000041.1 GCA_027729805.1 Actinomycetota bacterium | reverse complement strand
CCCTCTCAGGCCGGCTACCCGTCGTCGCCTTGGTGAGCCATTACCTCACCAACAAGCTGATAGGCCGCGGGCCCATCCCTGACCGAAAAACTTTCCAACGCAAAGGATGTCCTTCGCGTTCATATTCGGTATTAGCACCTCTTTCGAAGCGTTATCCCGAAGTCAGGGGCAGGTTGCCCACGTGTTACTCACCCGTTCGCCACTGATCCGGGGAGCAAGCTCCCCTTCACCGTTCGACTTGCATGTGTTAAGCACGCCGCCAGCGTTCGTCCTGAGCCAGGATCAAACTCTCCATAAATGAATTGTTTTGATACTGGCAGAGAATGAGCTGTGTGCTCATATTTCTACCAAAGGAATCCGTCTGAGAAAAGGCAACCGACCAATGGCCGATTGACCAAGCCCCAGAACGGGGTATTGGCATTGACATGTGACACGCTGTTGAGTTCTCAAGGAGCGGGCGCGCACCAAAATCTGGCCTCCCGGCCAGGTTTTAGGGCAACATTCCAAACTTAGTGAGTGTGACCATGTGAGTCAAACACCCAAATCAGGCGTTTCGCAGGTCTAACTTCTAGGTTTGACCCCCCGGACCGGCCTACTGATAAATCAGCGTCCGTTGCTCCGCGGTGGGTCCCGAATCGTATGCCCAAGGTGTCCCCTAAGTCAAATCCGCTCCCCCGGGGACCAAGGCCGGCTAGCTAGGAGGAAATGCTGATGCCGCCCACGGACTTCTTACCCCGTCGCAGCACCAGCCACTGGCCCTGCAAAAGCTGGGTGATGGCTGGTTGGAAGGTCTCTGAGGTCACCCTCTCGTTGTTCAAATAAGCCCCACCTTCGGCGATGGTGCGACGGGCCTGGGCTTTGCTGGTCACGAGGCCACAGCGCACCAAAAGCTCGTCGAAGGTCGGGAGCAACCCGTCAATAATCTCAGCCGCGGCGACCTGGCCATTCGGCGCTTCCAATAAGGCCGCGGACAACGTATTGGCCGGCAAACTGGCGAGGTCACCTTGGCCAAATAGCGCCCGGCCGGCGGCCTCTGCCACCGCCGCCTCGGTATCCCCGTGAACTAGTGCGGTTAGCTCCCCGGCCAACGCCCGCTGGGCAGCACGCTCATGCGGGCGCTCAGCCGTGGCAACTAACAGCCCACCGACTTCTTCAGGTCCCAGGAAACTAAATGTGCGCAACAAGGTAGTGACATCTCGGTCGTCCGCATTGAGCCAGAACTGGTAAAAGGCATACGGGCTGGTCAGTTCGGGGTCGAGCCAGATGGTGCCGGATTCGGTTTTACCGAACTTGGTGCCATCGGCCTTGGTAACTAACGGTGTAGTGAGTGCGTAAACGCTCTTGCTCTCTACCCGGCGCACTAGATCAACACCGGCGGTGATATTGCCCCACTGATCAGAGCCGCCAGTTTGTAGCACGCAGTCGTAGCGCCGGAACAGCTGCAAGTAATCAAATGACTGGAGCAATTGGTAGCTGAATTCGGTATAGGAGATCCCACCACCGGCAAGGCGCGCCGCCACGGCTTCTCGGTCAAGCATCCGGTTCACACTGAAGTGCTTGCCGATATCGCGCATAAATTCAAGTACGGTCACATTCTCGGTCCAGTCAAAGTTGTTGACCATGACCGCGGCGTTGCTCCCGGAGAAGTCGTAGAAGCGTTCCAGCTGACCTCGAATTCGCGCGACCCACTCCTGCACCACGTCACGCGGATTGAGTTGACGCTCACCTGTTTCCTTGGGATCACCGATCAATCCGGTAGCCCCCCCGACCAGTGCCAAAGGTCGATGACCTAACTGTTGGAACCTGCGCACCGTGAGAATTTGCGCCAGATTACCCAGGTGCAGGCTAGGCGCGGTGGGATCAAACCCGCAGTACAAGGTGATGGGTGCCGCTGCGGCCGCCCCCTGCAGGGCACCTAGATCGGTGCTCTGCGCAATTAGCTCACGCCAGAGCAGTTCATCGATGACGTCGCCGGTGCCCATGGCCCCATCTTTGCCTACGCTGCCACAATTACCGGTATGGCACCCACTTCTCGCACCATGCGAAAAGCCGCCGATCACCTAGTTGCCGTGGACCCGGCCTTTGGCCCAATAGTGGCCGACTCCCCACTTTGTAATATCGGCCGGAAGAAATATGCCGATCGCACCCACTTTTCAACCCTTGTGACCTCGGTGATCGCCCAACAACTTTCAGTCAAGGCTGCCGACACCATCACCGTTCGAGTCACTACGAGTTTGGGCGGAGACATCACGCCGCTGGCCGTTGTCCGGGCCAGCGAAGCTGATCTGCGCACCGCCGGGCTTTCCGGTGCCAAGACGCGAACGATCAAAGGTCTCGCCGATGCCGTCCACTCCGGCGACCTTGACCTCGAGGCCGCCGCGGCCCATGCCGAGGACCACCAAATAGTCGCCGAGCTAACGCGGCTTTGGGGAATCGGTAGGTGGACCGCTGAAATGTTTTTGATGTTCACCTTGCACCGCCTCGATGTGTGGCCGGTTGGTGACCTAGCCATGCGCAAGGGCTGGCAAATCATTCACCGCCAAAATGGCGATATCACCGAAAAGAAAATTGATCCCCTCGGTGAGCAATTTCGCCCATACCGCAGTGTGGCGGCGTGGTATTGCTGGCGAGTAATTGATGGCGACAGCCAAACTTGGTAATTAACTAAGCCACCGAGCTCGCAGTGCTTCATTTTGTGTGGACAAGGCGACAAGTTGTTCACGCACCCGAACCGGTGCCGTGCCCCCGAATGCTGACCGCGAGTCAACTGAACCCTGTAGTGAGAGCACTGCACTGACAGCTGGGGTTAAGAGGGGCGAGATTTCGGCTAGTTCAATCGGTGATAAATCCCAAAGTTCAACACCACGCGACTCGGCCTGCCTAACGCAGGCGCCGGCAAGTTCATGAGCCTGACGAAATGGAACTCCCTGACGCACAAGCCACTCGGCGATGTCAGTCGCAAGCGCGAAACCCTCCGGCGCTGACTTCGCCATCAGGTCAGTGTTGAAAGTCAAAGTCTTGATCATGCCCGTCAACGCCGGTAGGACGAGCAACAACTGCTCGACCGTATCGAAAACCGGCTCCTTGTCCTCTTGCAAATCGCGGTTGTATGCGAAAGGTAGGCCTTTCAATGTCGCCAGTAGTCCGGTGAGGTTGCCGATGAGGCGACCAGATTTCCCCCGGGTGAGTTCGGCAACATCCGGATTCTTCTTCTGCGGCATGATCGATGAGCCGGTCGACCAAGCATCGTCGAGGGTCGCCCAGCCAAACTCGCGCGAGGTCATCAAGATGACTTCCTCACCAATGCGTGACAGGTGCACACCGAGCATCGCACCGACAAAAAGGAATTCAGCCACCCAATCGCGATCACTAACTGCATCAATAGAATTACCCAGCGCAGATTCAAAGCCAAGTGCATTAGCAACGGCTTCCGGGTCAAGCCCAAGACTTGAGCCGGCTAACGCACCCGCGCCAAGGGGTGAACGGGCCGCCCGGGCATCCCAATCACTTAGTCGTTCGAGATCGCGGGCAAGTGCATGCACATGCTTTGCCAACTCATGCCCAAATGACACCGGTTGCGCGTGCTGCAGGTGCGTGAAACCGGGTGAGAAGGTGTCGACATGTTGCTCGGCCTGGGCGATGAAGGCGTCCATTAAATCGAGGACTGCCACCGCAAGGAACCGCGCATGCTCGCGTAAATAGAGTCGAAAATCCGTCGCTACTTGATCATTTCGACTGCGGCCCGCGCGCAACTTACCGCCGAGTTCACCAAGCCGCTCGATCAAGGCGCGCTCGATGGTGGTGTGCACATCCTCATCTTTCGCGTCCGGCGATAATGCGCCTTCACGTAGTTCGGACGCGAGCACATTTAGCGCGCTCTCAACTTCTGCGAGCTCATCAGCCGTGAGTAGCCCAGCCGACCGCAGCACGCCTGCGTGCGCGCGAGTCTGCTCAATGTCATACGGCGCCAACCGCCAGTCAAAATGCACCGAAGCGCTCAACGCTGCCATGGCATCGGCCGGCCCCACCTGGAACCGACCACCCCATAACCGGGTCGGCTGCTCATTTTTCATTACTTATGTCCCCTTTAGATCACGGTGGGTTGCCGCTGAAATCGACATCGCATAGCTGTAGGTTAAACCCTTCGCCTTGGTCTGGTCGCAGATATCTCCGGCGGCCGCAATAACTTCCGCGCCTGTTCCCTTTGCGATCCAGCCGGTAGCCGCCGAGGTTTCCCAGCCGCCGCCAGCGGAGAGAACTGCTGCCTTAGTCACGATGATCTCCTTTGTCTGGCCCCGCCAGGAGCGCTGGTTTGAACTGTCGTCCGCGCTCGCTCCGCAAGGCGCAATAACCTCGAACATAGATCAATCGCTGCCTTAGGGTTGCGCATCACCACGAGGACAGTGTCATCACCGGCTACCGTACCGACGATATTGGAGGACCCGGATCGATCCAACGTTCCGGCCAGATAGTGCGCGGCGCCCGGTGGGGTTTGAAGTACCGCGATATTTTGTGCAGACTCGGCGCCGATTAGCACATCGGCCACAATCCGGCCCAGTAAATCCGAATTAGCACCGGGCGCCGACCCGGCCGCGGTCAAAATGTAGCGGGTCTGCCCGGCCGCATCGGTCTGCTTTACCGCGCCGATCGACTCGAGGTCACGCGACAAGGTGGTCTGAGTCACGCTAATGCCCTCGGCAATCAGCAACTGCCCGAGTTCATGCTGGGAGGACACCGGCTGACTGGCCAAAATCCCGGCGATTCGGGCCCGCCGTGCCGGCATAGTCTGCGGCATAGTCTGCACATTGGCCTGCGTTGCGTTCACCATCTTCATCCCCCTACCTCACTCGTCGCTCGTTCCCACCTGGTGAGCATCTCGGCAATATCGGCATCGGTAATCGTCAACGCCGGTGCCAGTCGAATTGCATCGGGTGCCACCGAGTTAACCAAGATGCCTTGTGCTCTCGCCGCTTTTTCCAAATCCGGGCCGAGGTCGCGGTCAAGAACGGCAGCTATCAGCAGGCCGCGGCCGCGTACCGAAGTGACCAAACCACTGCCACGTGCCACCAACTGTTGCGACAGCACCCCGTGCAATGTATTCGCACGGGTAAGCAGGTCATCGTCCTCGATCACCCTAAGCACCGCCAAGGCGGCAGCGCACGCCACCGGATTGCCACCGAAAGTGGAGCCATGTGATCCGGGCCCAAAATAGGAAGCTGCGCGGCCATAAGCAATGCAGGCGCCAATCGGGAATCCGCCGCCAAGTCCCTTGGCCAACATGAGGACATCTGGAGTAACACCTTCACGTTGGAAGTCGAACCACCGACCGGTCCGTCCGATACCGGTTTGCACCTCATCAAGCATCAACAGGGCACCATGGGTGTCACAAATCGCGCGGGCGTGCTGAAGGTATCCATCCGGTGGCACGATGACGCCACCTTCGCCCTGGATTGGCTCAAGTACCACAGCTGCCGTCCGGTCACTCACCGCTTCCTTGAGGGCCACGGCATCGCCAAATGGCACCACGGTCACCTCACCCGGCAATGGTCGAAAGGGATCTTGTTTCGCCGGCTGCGCCGTCCATGAAAGTGCCCCGATCGTGCGGCCGTGGAAACCGCCCTGTGCAACGACGGTATGCACCCGCCGGGTCAATCGACCGAGCTTAAATGCTGCCTCATTGGCTTCGGTACCTGAGTTGCAGAAGAACACCCGTGCGTCATTTGGAGCCTGCAACAGCGAAAGGAGTCGCTCCGCAAGTTCAATTGGCCCGACGGTGGCCACGAGATTACTCGTGTGCCCCAGTGTCGACAGTTGCCGACTGATCGCCTCGAGCACCACCGGATGCGCGTGCCCAACCGCATTGACCGCGATACCGGCGATCATGTCGAGGTAATCCTTGCCGGTGTCATCCCAAACCCGCGAGCCCGATCCGGAAGTGATAAGTAGCGGCGGAGTACCGTAGTTATTCATTAGGGAGTTTTGCCAACGATCCTGCCAAGTCATCACATCACCACCGTCGTACCGCCACCGACCGCACCGAAAACATCGTCGCGCACCGCATGTAACTTGCGGCCATCGATCACTCGCGCCGTCGCCACTCCACCCCGAACCGCTCGCAGGCACCCCTCCATTTTGGGTACCATCCCAGCCTCTAAAGCTGGAAGCAGCTCCGCTAACTCCACCGCCGTGATAGTTGGAATTACCCGGGTACTAGCCGGCCAGTCGGCGTATAGACCCGCCACGTCGGTTAAGACGATCATGGTGTTGGCGTGCAATGCGCCCGCAAGTGCTGCAGCAGCGGTATCGGCATTCACGTTATAGACCTGGCCATCCACTCCGCGCGCCAATGTCGAGACCACCGGGATGTAACCGTCGTCTAAGAGCCCCGTCACGACCTGCTCGCGCACTTGGACTACGTCACCAACAAGGCCGATGTCAACCAACTCACCGGCCACCATGGCCCCGCGCCGTTCAGCCCTGAAAAGCCCCGCATCCTCACCGGATAGCCCGACAGCGAGTGGGCCGTGCGCGTTGATCAACCCAACCAACTCCCGCTGCACCTGCCCTACCAAAACCATTCGGACCACATCGAGTACCTCAGGGGTGGTTTTCCGCAGGCCGCCGATGAATTCACTATCAATCGCAAGCCGCTTAAGCATCGTACTAATTTGCGGGCCGCCGCCGTGCACCACGACCGGGTTTAGTCCAGCTGCATGCAGTTCGACGATGTCCTCGGCAAATGCCACCTGCAGTGCTGCATCCGTCATGGCATTGCCGCCATACTTCACCAAAATTGTCATGATGCGTAGGCCGAATTCTCGTGCACATAGTCAGCCGTCAAATCATTGGTTAGCACCGTTGCCGATTCGGACCCGCAATGTAATGCCACCCTAATCTCAACCTCGCGGCCACTTAAATCCACCAAGTCTCGGTCCTCGCCGATGGCTCCACCCCGAGCGACCCAAATTCCGTTAATTGCGACATCGACTTGATCGGGTTCAAATACCGCGTTCGTGGTGCCGATCGCGGCAAGTACCCGGCCCCAATTGGGATCGGCACCGTGGATCGAGCACTTCAACAGGTTACTTCGCGCAATCGCGCGCGCTACCTCTAGCGCGTCATCGACGGTTCGTGCTCCGTCGACGACAACAGCGATGTCCTTTGATGCTCCCTCAGCATCCTTGATGATCTGGCCCGCGAGATCCCAACATACATCGGTAAGTGCCCCCGTGAACTTGGTAATATCAGGAGTAACAGCGCTGGCCCCACTTGCTAAGAGCAACACGGTGTCATTCGTTGACATACAACCATCAGAGTCGATGCGGTCGAAAGTAACTCCGGTTGCCGACCTCAGGGCGATGTCGGCCTGCTCGGCGGTGAGAACCGCGTCAGTGGTGATAACCACCAGCATGGTCGCCAAAGCCGGGGCGATCATGCCGGCGCCTTTGGCCACTCCGCCGATTAAGTAGCCGTCAATGTCAATTTCAGCCAGCTTAGGAACCGAATCGGTGGTCATGATGGCGTTAGCAGCCTCGGCCCCGCCCGTAGTGCTTAGTGCACCCACCGCATGGTCAACCCCTGAAAGGATCTTCGCCATTGGCAAAAGCTCGCCGATCAACCCGGTTGAACAAACAGCGACATCGCCGGCACCAATACTTAGTAGTTCCGCAACATGCTCCGCCGTTTGATGGGTGTCGACAAAACCAGCCGACCCGGTACAAGCATTTGCCCCACCGGAGTTCAATACCACCGCATGAAGCTCACCGTCAGCAACGACCTGCTGTGACCAAAGAACCGGCGCCGCCTTGAATCTGTTTGCGGTAAACACCCCTGCCGCAACGAACAACGGTCCATCGTTTACCACCAGGGCCAGATCTGGAGCTCCGGACTTTTTTAGACCTGACCGCACCCCAGCAGCGCGGAAACCACTTGCCGCCGTGACACTCACGCCAACCACCTCATGGCGCCACCCCGTCGCTGGTCAAGCCCAGTGTTTCGGGCAGGCCAAGCATGAGGTTTGCATTTTGTAATGCTTGGCCGGCCGCACCCTTGCCGAGATTGTCAATCGCACAGACCACGATCACCCGGCCAGCATGCTCATCAAATGCCACTTGCAGTTGTGCGGCATTGGTGCCAGAGACCGAAGCCGTCTGCGGCCACTGCCCGGCGGGCAACACCTGAACAAATGGTTCATTTTCATATGCCCAAACCAATGACTCTCGGAGCCCGGCAGCACTGGCACTTGACACCGCGGTAGCGCTGCAGGAGGCGATAATGCCCCTAGACATCGGTGCGAGCATTGGCGTGAAAGACAGCCGAACGCTGCTGCCGGCCGACGCCGAGAGTGATTGCTCCATCTCCGGGGTGTGCTGGTGCACGCCGCCTACTTTGTACGCGGACATCGAACCCATGACCTCACTGGCAAGTAGGTGCTCGGCAGCTTTACGCCCCGCCCCGGAGGTACCCGAAGCCGCAGTCACCACAATGTCTTGGCATTCGATCAAGCCATCAACTAGGAGCGGGGATAGCGCAAGTGCCACCGCGGTCGGGAAACAGCCAGGATTTGCTACCCGCGCTGCGCCCTTAATCTGCTCACGCGCCCCGGGCAGTTCTGGCAACCCATAAACCCAAGTTCCCGCGTGCGGGACGTCATAAAACTGCTCCCAGCCAACCCGATCACGCAACCTAAAATCCGCACCCAGATCCACGATCTTGCATGCCTTCGGCAACGCTGAAGCCAACGCCGCCGACTCCCCGTGGGGTAAAGCCAGAAAAATCAGATCGGCCGCGCCAAGAACCGCTGCTGACGTTGACTCAAGTACGCGATCGGCAAGGGATACCAATTGCGGGTGCACCTGGCCTAGGGACTGCCCGGCTTTACCACCTGCGGCAACCGGCCCCACCCTGAACTCCGGGTGTCCCAGCAACAATCGCAGTAACTCGCCCCCGGCATAGCCCGAGGCACCGGCAACGGCTGCGGTTAACATGGAATAAGTATACGCATACGCGCATAAATCTAATCAGGCACCCCTGATTACCGCACCACAATCGGCCGCGGCGCGGTTTATCGCCCCCTGCCGGGCCCGGGCGGTTTCCTCGGCGGTCAAGGTGCGGTCGGGGGCTCTAAATCGCAGGGCGACCGCCATCGAATAGCACCCGGCGGGCACCTGCGGGCCGCGATAGATATCAAAAAGCCGAATCGACTCAAGGAGTTCACCGGCCCCAGAACCTAAAGCTTGCAGCACAGCTGCCGCCGTCACGCTGTCAGGCACCACGACCGCCAAGTCCTCCTTCGCTACCGGGTGCGAACTCACCACCGGTGCGGATCTAAGGTCCGGGGCCGCCGCGATCAGCGCATCTAAGTCAAGTTCTAAAGCACTCGACCGCGCGGGCAGTGACCACGCCTGGATAACTCGCGGGTGGAGCTCACCGGCTACCCCGACCGATTGACCCGCGCACTCGATCCCCGCGCAACGACCCGGGTGAAATACTTCGTCATGGCCTTGCCCGATAGTTATCTCGGTACCGATTACGTCGGCAACCACCTGCGCCAATTGAATCGCATCCGCGAACCCTTGACTTTGGGCCGGCCCCCACCAACTGGCCAGTTCCCGCTCCCCTGCGAGCACCACGCCAAGGTGCACCGGCTGACTTGGTAGTAGTGCATTTAAGGCCGCCCACTCATCTGCGCTCGGGCGCATTAGGACACTGGGCCGCGGCGGCGGCTGATCGCACTCACCCTGGAAGACCGCACCCACCTCAAATATTGATAGATCGTTCAGCCCACGACCCGCATTACGACGCACGGTGGCAAGTAGTCCAGGCAAGAGCGAAGCGCGTAGATATGGCTGTTGATCCGATAGTGGATTGGCTAATCGGACTCTTGATCTGCGAATATCGCCTACCGCAAGCTGCAAGTCCGCCAACTCATCGGCGCCGACGAAGGGGTAGTTCAGAACTTCAACTGACCCACGGGCCGCCAAAGTCAACCCGATCAGGCGCTTTAGGCGTTGTGACTTTGATAAACCATGGCCGGCCGCGGCAACTGGCAATGTTGATGGCAACAGGTCATACCCAACCAGTCGAACAACCTCTTCGACGAGATCTGCCGGATCTGTTAAGTCTGACCGCCATGGTGGTGCTGCTACCTCCAATTGGTTATCTATGGAAAGTACCTGGCAGCCAACAGCTTCCAGGAGCCCAACGACTACGTCAGCTTCAATGGGCATCCCCGCGACAGCAGCCGGCTCCCTCGACGGCATCGAGATCACCATGGGTTCATACGGTGCTTCAACCGCGGTCATGCCGACATAATGACCGCCCCCGTATTCAATAAGTAGAGCCGCGGCACGCGCTGACGCGTATGGCGCCAAGGTCCGGTCCACCCCGCGCTCAAAACGCCTCGACGCCTCGGATGAAAGTTTGTGACGCCGACTCATGCGCGCCACCACATTTGCGGCAAAGTGCGCCGCCTCGAGGGCGATACTGGTGGTGTCGTCATCAATTTCACTGTCGAGCCCACCCATGGTTCCGGCCAAACCGACAATGCCGTCATTGTCCAAAATGACGAGGTCATCAGGGCCCAGTTCTCGGGTTACATGATCCAGGGTTTCCAGGATTGAGCCCGGCTCCGCCCACCCCGCACGGACCGGGCCAGATAGTTTATCCAAGTCAAACGCATGCAGCGGCTGCCCCAGTTCGTGCATTACATAGTTAGTGACGTCGACCGCCAACGACACCGGGCGCATACCGGCGGCCGTTAGCCGCTGCTTCATCCACTGCGGTGACGCAGCCTTGGGGTTAAATCCAACAATAGTTCGCAAAGTAAAAAGCGCGCAGGCCTCGAAGTCATCACTCCCACACTGAGCCGGCGCCGCATCTGCACCGGGTGCGAGTAGGTCAGCGACACTGAGTCCCGGGTCCCGAAATGGCAGGCCATATGAAATTGCCAGTTCGCGGGCGATGCCGCGAAGTGATAAGGCATAGCCGCGGTCCGGGGTGACCGCAATGTCGAGGACTTCCTCACCAACCCCGATTATCGGCCCTGCGTCGGCCCCTGCGGTACCAGTGGGTAGCACCATGATGCCGTCATGCTCTTCACTTAATGCCAATTCGCGTTCGGAGCAGATCATGCCATCAGAGATATGGCCATAGGTTTCGCGAGAGGTGATTTCAAACCCGCCGGGTAACACCGTGCCGGGCAGAGCAACTACGACGATGTCGCCAACCACGAAATTTTGGGCACCGCAAATAATGCCGTGGATGCCTCCACCGGGTGTCCCGACATCAACCTGGCACCACCTAATCGGCTTCTTGAATTCAGTCAGCTCCTCAATTTGGAGAACCTTGCCCAGATAAAGTGCCCCGGTTACTCCCCCACCCACCGTTTCTACCGTTTCCACTTCAAGGCCAACTCGAATCAGTCGCGCGGCGATATCACGCCCGGACTGATCAACTGGGATATCGACCAACTCACGAAGCCAGGACACCGGTGCGCGCATCAGGAATCCAGCCCGAATGCTAAGGAGAAGCGCGCATCGCCTTCCACCATGTCGCGCATATCAGTGACACCATTGCGAAACATCAAAGTGCGTTCGATGCCCATCCCGAAGGCAAACCCGCGGTATTTAGAAGAGTCGATGCCAACGGCTCGCAGGACACGAGGATTGACCATGCCGCAACCGCCCCACTCGATCCACCCTTGATTGCCGCAAGACCGACACGGGCGCTCTGGCTTATCGACCGAAGCACCTCGACATACAAAACACTGCACATCAAGTTCGGCGCTTGGCTCGGTGAATGGGAAATAAGAAGGGCGGAGGCGGGTCACGATGCCCGGTCCGAACATCTCTTGGGCGAAGTGATCAAGGGTGCCTTTGAGATCCCCCATCGTTAGTCCTTCGTCGACCGCGAGGCCCTCAACCTGATGAAACACGGGGGTGTGAGTCGCGTCAAGTTCGTCGGTGCGATAGACCCGACCCGGAGCGACCACATAAATTGGCAGCGGCCGATCTAGCATTGCGCGAATTTGGATTGGTGAAGTTTGGGTGCGTAAAACCACACCGCTTTCGGGTGAAGTCACATAGAAGGTGTCTTGCATTGTGCGCGCAGGGTGATCCGGTGGCACGTTCAGCGCATCGAAGTTAATCCATTCGGCTTCGGCCTCTGGGCCTTCAGCGATGTCGTATCCCATAGCGATGAAGACATCGCAAATTCGCTCCATCACGGTTGTGAGCGGGTGCCGCGCACCAAGTGGGTTGCGAACCGTCGGCAGCGTCACGTCGACGAACTCTTCGGCGAGCGCGAATTCATCGCGGGCTCGCTCCAACTCCTCCTGGCGGGCATCAAGCGCCGCTGTGACCACCCCTCTAGCCTCACCTACCCGCTTGCCAACCTCGGCTTTTGCCGCCGGCGGCAAAGCGCCGATATCGCGGTTTGCCACTGCCAATGGTGAGCGATCACCCGCATGGGCCAACCGGACTGCCTTTAAAGCTCCTAGGTCGGGTGCGGCCGAGGTCGCCAAGAGGGCGGCGGTGACCATGGTCGCTACCGCTTCGGCACTCAGCACAGCGACCTGCTTAGGGTCAAATGAGGTATTAGGTCCAGACATCAGGTCGGCAGTATCTCACTCGCCGAGGATTGCCCTGGCCAACTGCTCCACCGTGGCGCCCAGATCGCCGGTTCCGCGCAAGACTAGATCCGGGTGCTCCGGTACCTCATATATCTGCCCACGACCGGTCATATTGGGCAGATTACCGGCAGCCGCCTTGGCATAGAGCCCCTTTGGATCACGTTCGGCACACACCTCGATCGGCGTGTCAACATAAACCTCGAGGAAATCACCCGGCGCGAATAGTTCTCGGGCGGCCGCCCGATCGCCACGATAAGGCGATACCAATGCCACCAGAACCACCAACCCGGCATCGCTCATCAACTTGCCAACTTCTGCGACCCGACGCACATTTTCGGCGCGATCCTCTGGAGTGAAGCCAAGGTCCTTATTCAGCCCGGTACGCACATTATCGCCGTCGAGCACATACGTGTGGACTCCCATTGCATGCAGCCGCGCCACCGCCGCGTCAGCGATCGTGGACTTACCTGACCCGGGTAGACCCGTCATCCAGACTACCTTGCCACCATGGCCCATCAGTCGAACACGTGCTTCGCGATCAATGTCATAGGTGTGCGGCACCACATTGAAGGCTCGGCGCATCACGTGCCGTACCAAACCGGCAGCGACGGTATCGGCGCTCACCCGATCGACGAGCAAAAACCCGCCAGTGTCGCGGCACAGTGCATACGGATCCATCGGAATCGGCTTATCGGTGGCAATCTCCACTCGCCCAACATCGTTCATATTGAGCAGGCGCGCCGCATGCTCAAACCCAGATTCAACATCTAATTGGTAGCGCACGCTGGTTACCGTCGCGGGCACCGACCTTGATCCTGAGACAAGTAGATATGAGCGGCCGTGGGCTAGCGGTTCTTCGCTCAGCCATACGAGGTCAGCGCCAAAGCGATCAGCGGGCTGCACCAAATTCGGGCCGCTGGCTGCCAATAAATCCCCACGGGTTACATCAACTTCATGATCCAAAGTCAAAGTAACCGCTTGCCCCGCAACCGCCTTGGCCAAATCTCCTTCATGGGTGACAATACGATCAATAATCGCGGTGCGACCAGAGTTCGCTACCGTAATTTCAGCACCGGGTGAAATCTCGCCAGCAACTACCGTGCCGGCATAGCCCCGGAAATTACCTTCAGCTCGAACCACAAACTGGACCGGGAATCGAAAGGGCGCTGCCGCGGTGTCGGCTATTGGTACCCAAGCCGATAAAAACTCCAATAGGTGCGGGCCCGTGAACCAAGGCATGGTTGTCGCGGCCGCTGTGACGTTCTCGCCCACGAATGCACTAAGTGGTATTGACACCACCTGCGGCACCCCTAGGCGAGATGCGGTGGCCTGGATCTCCGCGACCAATTGCTCATACGCTCCGCAGTCATAATCGATTAGATCCATTTTGTTTACAGCAATCACCACGGTCTTTACACCCATCAAGGCGCAGACGGTCAAATGCCGATGGGTTTGTTTACGAACACCGCGCGCTGCGTCAACAAGGAGCACGGCGACATCGCCATTCGACGCGGCGACCGCCATATTGCGGGTGTACTGCTCATGCCCGGGGGCATCAGCAATCAGGACGCGGCGTCCATTGGGCAAATTCATGTGCCGGTAGGCGACGTCAATCGTGATGCCCTGCTCACGTTCGGCCTCAAGGCCATCGGTCAGCAGCGAGAAATCAATGTCACCAACTGGAATTGTCGAACCACCGCGGCGGGTTTGCCGGGCATACTCAAGCTGGTCACTTGGGACGCTGCCGGTTTCAGCTAGCAACCGACCGATCAGGGTCGACTTGCCATCGTCAACTGAGCCGCAGGTGACAAGATGCAGCACCGGAGTCAGGGCGGTCGCCATCAGAAGTAACCCTCCGCTTTCTTGGACTCCATCGAACTTCCACCCTCACCATCGATTAATCGACCTGCACGTTCGGAGACATTAGATGACTCCATCTCGGCAATGAGGTCAGCGATGTTGTCAGCCGTGGACTCAACCGCGCCACTTAATGGATAGCAGCCAAGGGTCCTAAACCGGACAGACCGCATCTGGGCTTGTTCCCCTGGGCGAAGTGGGAACCGATCATCGTCGACCATGATCAACACCCCATCTCGCTCAACAACCGGGCGCGCTTTCGCGAAGTATAAAGATGGAATAGGAATGTCTTCACGCTGGATATAACGCCAGACATCAAGTTCAGTCCAGTTGGAAAGCGGGAATACCCGCATGCTTTGCCCCTCGGACAAAGTCGTGTTTGCGGTGCGCCAGAACTCTGGACGCTGTTTTCGTGGATCCCAACGATGACCGGGCTCCCGCAGACTAAATATCCGCTCTTTTGCGCGGCTACGTTCTTCATCTCGTCGAGCCCCGCCTATTGCGGCATCAAATCCATACTTGTCAATGCCCTCACGGAGCGCAACGGTCTTCATCAAGCGTGTGTACTCGTGAGTTCCGTGGGTAAATGGTGTCACGCCTTCGGCCATCGCAACCTCATTTTTGGCGATCCTAAGATCCAACCCAAGTTGCGCAGCGCGCAGATCACGAAACTCGATCATCTCCCGGAACTTCCAAGTGGTATCGACGTGCATTACCGGAAATGGCAGTGAGGCTGGCGCGAAGGCCTTCAGCGCTAGATGCAAAAGGACCGAAGAGTCTTTCCCGATACTGTAAAGCAAGACCGGATTTCGAAATGCCGCGGCAGTCTCACGGTAAATGTGAATAGCTTCTGCCTCTAGATCGTCAAGGACTGCAAGATATGGAACGGTTAGCTCGGTCATGCTTCGGAAAGTACCTCCATGCCCGCTGACGACATGTCGGCCGACAACGTGCCATCCCCAAATGTCGGATCAGAACCTTTGGCGGCAAGTGCTGCCTCGCGCGCGGCGCGCTTGGCGTCGGCCGCCGCGTAAGCCTCCTGCGCGTGCGCTGGATCAACAGGTGCTGACGGCACCACCGCGATCGGGTGTCGAGCTGTGATCCAGGTATCAAGCTCGGGGCCGGATTCATAAGAAGTTATCAAGCAATACCGCGGCTCACTACTCGGGTGCCAGACCGCGTGGTAGAGCCGCTGCGTATCAATTACCACCTGGGCGCCCGCCGGTAGCGGGATTCGGGTTTCGGTCGCCGGGTCGTCTTTCTCCTCCCGCAAGATCATGACGGACTCAGGATTATGGGTTAGATTACAAAACGCACGAACGATCCACCCGGTACCTTCGGGATTCAACCGGTTGTTGTCATCGCGGTGCAAGTTGTAGATCGCATCCGCGTAGGTATTTGGTTGCAACTCGATAACCCGGCACCGACCGATATTCGCACCGGGCTCTCGGGCCCGTTCGGTTAGCTTTGGCGCGATAGTCACATTCTTAGGTACCCAAACCCCGTCTTTGTCGGTTTTAGCGGGCGTATGGTTCCAGAATCCATCGCATTCCATTTCACCGTAGGCACTTGCTAGTGGCGCGAAGCGGGTATCACCGGAAGACTTCCAGTCAACATAAACTAAATTCTCCCACTCGCGCACATCGCGGGACTGGTCATAGGAATCCACAACGACATAGCCGCTCTGGTCAAAGATCGGCAATTTTACGTAGGTCATTGTTCCCCTTTTCCCTCGGGTGAATTACCTAAGTGTGGCATGCCGACGGTCCGCGTCCGCGTACAGACATACGGCTACGGCCGAGGCAATATTTAGGGATTCGGCCGAACCGTGAATTGGGATTCGGACCCGAACATCGGCCACCTCCGAAAAAGTTGGGCCTACTCCATGAGCCTCTGACCCAAATACCCAAAGGGTGGGATTCATCACAGGCGCCGACTCCAGCGCTACCGAATCTAGCCATTCGAACAACTCGCGTTCACCAGCTGCTGAAGCTACTGCGATCACCGCACCCTGCTGCCGCGCTGCCGCCACTAGGTCTTCGACACGAACCTCGGGTATCACCGGCAAGTGAAATATTGAGCCCGCACTAGCCCGCACGCATTTCCCATTGAACGGATCCACCGAATCCCCGGTAAGTAGGACGCCATGTGCACCAGCGGCATCGGCGGTGCGAATTATGGTTCCGACATTTCCGGGGTCGGATACCTGATCTAGGGCGACTAAGACCTGAGGCTGCGCAGCCATAATTACCTTGAGGCCCACAGCCCCCATACCGCAGATGGCCAGCAGGCCTTGTGGTGATCTAGTTTCAGCCATCGCCGACATGACGCTTTCCGAAACCAGTGTGATTGGCGCGGTGGCGGCCCGCGCCGCCTGCATGATTTTGTCCCAGCGCGTGACCGCATCGGCTGTCACATAAACCTGATGTATGTCGGCACGATGCGCGAGGGCCTCCCGCAGTGCCTGCGGGCCCTCAACGAGAAAAGTTGAAGACTGCCGGCGGCCAGCCTTGGTGTGCAGTCGTCTGACCGAGGCGACCGCCTTCGACCGCCGCGAGGTTACCTCTGCCTGCGCCACGAACTCTAAGGCGCGGGTACTGCAGCGCGAGCAACCTCGACGAGGGCGGAAAATGCTGGTGCATCGTTAACCGCGAGCTCGGCCAGCATGCGGCGATCAACTTCGACCCCGGCCGCCTTCAGGCCCGCAATCATGCGGTTGTACGTCATGCCATTGGCCCGGGCCCCGGCGTTGATGCGCTGAATCCAAAGGCGACGAAAGTCACCCTTGCGGGTGCGGCGATCGGCATACGCGTAGACGAGTGAGTGCGTGACCTGCTCCTTGGCCTTGCGGTACAACCGTGAGCGCTGTCCACGATAGCCACTGGCGCGCTCGAGGATTTCGCGACGCTTCTTGTGCGCATTCACTGCGCGTTTCACACGTGCCATGTCAGTCTCCTGTAAACGAGGTGGAAGATTGGACGAAAGCGGCTAGCGGCCGAGTAGTTTCTTGACTCTCTTGCGGTCTGCGGGAGCAACCACCTGATCCGACTCAAGGCGACGGGTGCGTTTGGCGGATTTACTTTCCATCAGGTGACGACGATTGGCCTGCTCATGGGTGATTTTCCCGGAGCCGGTAATCTTGAATCGCTTCTTCGCGCCACTGTGTGTCTTTTGCTTCGGCATATCGTCCTCGCTTGTCTCTGGAAGTACCTTGATTGTGCTTGTAGTGCCGGCCTTACTGTGCTTCAGCCACATCCAACTGCTCTACCGCTTCGGCTTCAGCCAGGCCTTCAAGGGCAAACTCAGCACGCGGTTCACGTCGTGCCGAATCTGGCTTTCGTCTTAACGGTGCAAGCACCATGATCATGTTGCGGCCGTCCTGCTTTGGTGTTGACTCAACAAAACCTATTTCTTCGACATCATCGGCAAGTTTGGCTAGGAGCCGAAGACCAAGTTCCGGGCGACTTTGTTCACGACCGCGGAACATGATCGTGATCTTCACTTTGTCGCCCCCCTTGAGGAACCGCTCGATGTGACCCTTCTTGGTCTCATAGTCATGCGGATCGATCTTCGGTCGGAGTTTCATTTCCTTGATGACAGTGTGGATCTGGTTGCGCCGAGACTCTCGCTCCTTCATGGCCGCTTCGTATTTGAATTTTCCGAAGTCCATGAGTTTGCAAACCGGCGGCTTAGACATTGGCGCCACCTCGACTAGGTCGAGATCTGCTTCAACTGCCAATCGCAGCGCATCTTCGATGCGAACGATGCCTACCTGCTCACCATTGGGTCCGACGAGTCGGACTTCAGGCACGCGGATTCGGTCATTTATTCGGGTCTCGTCGCTGATGGTGCCTCCAAGCTGTAGTGGACTGATCTACCCCGGAAATCAAGGCGACCTCCGGCGCGGCGCACGGAGGTCTCGGCACGACACAACTCGGCGCCAACCTGCGGCGCTCCGCTGAGCACATGACCCGGGACACCTATAAAACTGGTGGTGCCTAGGTGGGAGCCGAGGCTCCGCTTGTCTGATCTGGCCAGGGCCAAACCAATCGGGCAGAGCGTACCAGTCCCGTCAGCGAACAACTAACCCGCGCTTTAACGGCAAGGTCGTAAGTGCCTGACCTAGGCTCACCACGGCTAAGAACCCATAGACCAGCGGCCAGGAGTCCCAAACCTGCAATAGCACCCCGGTTAGCAGCGGGCCGAGGGCGGCCAGGACATAACTGACGAAAAAGGCCATGGCGGTGAGCCGGGCGGCACCGGCCGCATTCTCGGCGTATTCGCTAAGGAGTACTAAGCCGAGGGCAAAAGTGCCACCGAGACTGAACCCGCCAATTATGAGTACCCCAGTGGTCCAGAAATCAGGCACCACCCCAATCAACGCGAGCGCAATCGTGCTCATCAGCACCACGGCGACATAAAGGGCGCGGCGAAATTTCAATCGGTCCGCAAGGGGTGGCAGGAAAAATGCTGCTGCCACCATGGACACGGTGAAAATACCGAATAAGCCGCCGGCGGCAGCCTTATCCCAGCCCCGCTCGCCGTAGGAGGCCGCTAGCCAAGCCACGGTGCTGTAGAAAATAACTGAGTTCAGGGCCAACAACATGGTTACGGCCCACGCCGTGGGACTGCGCCACGGCAGCGACCGCAGCCGCACGGTGGCACTCGGGGCTGGTTCATGACCACCGCTGGGCCGC
>JAQCEO010000085.1 GCA_027729805.1 Actinomycetota bacterium | reverse complement strand
CTCAGGTATCGGCGCGGCTGCACCGAGCATCGGCATCATCAAGGGAATGTCGGGCTCATTTACCGGGCATCCCCGACTGGGTTTGGCATTTGGTGCCCGCCAGGCGGCCATCCCCATCGGTGCTGGGATCGCTGGCCTAGCGCTGCCGATCATTGCCCTGCAGACCGGAATAGCCGCTGCCCTAAACGCACTAGCCGTGGCGCTCATAGTCGCCGGGATCGCCATGGCGGTTGCCTTACGACACCCGGGTCGTCAAAGCGCGCCCACCCAAATCACCGATCATGAAACCACTGGCTCCGCAACCACCCAAAGTGCACAGCCAGTAATACCGTGGCGGTTACTCACCCCGATTTTGGTTGCCGCGATCTTGCTCACGGCCAGCCAGGTCGGCATCACCGCCTTACTTTCGCTTTATCTATTCACCGCACGTGGGTGGTCCTATGGTGGGGCTGCGGCCGCCTTCACCGCCGTCATGCTGGTAGCCGGCGCCGCCCGGGTACTAACGGGAATGGCGGCCGATAGATGGCCCCGGGCCCGGGTCCTCTTGATCTGCCTAATAGGGCTACTCACGGCCGCATTGCTACTCATCGTCGCGGTCACCGGCGAATATCAGATCTCCGCCGTACTTTTGATCATTGCCGCAATCTCCGCCATGGCCTGGGCTTCATTAACGGTGACCGTAATAGTCGCCGCGGTGCCGACCGCGCGGATCGGTCAGGTGCAGGGGATCTATAACTCCATGTGCTGGTTTGGCGCGGGCTTCGCCCCGATCATCATCGGCTTGGTTGTCCAGGAGTACGGGTGGTCCCTTGGCTGGATCTTGCTCGCTATCAGTTCGATCGCCGGGGTTATCGTGGCCGGTACCCGGGTTCGCAGCGTATTAGTGGCGCCGGAGGCCGCGATGGACCAAACTAGCGCTCAATAGCGGGGCATATCCGTCGGCAGGGGGCCACATGTCATTAGCGAGGCCTTTCACCACGCCTAGACCCGAGTCCTACGCAATTACCCCGCCACCGATCAAACGTCGTGCCGCCGCGAACCTGCAACTACCAAATGGGCCACGCCCGCTCATCCCGGCCTCGCTGTTAATTAAGTTCCAGCGGGACACCCCGGAGTTCTTACTGAACCTTCGTGACACTTATGGTGATGCATCGTCATTTTTTCTGGCAGGTCAACTTTTCATCGGACTCTTCGCCCCCGCAATGGTTTATGAAGTCACCATCGCGCAGCAGTCCTCGTTCGTCAAAGGTGTTGGCTTCGCCCGGATGCGAAAAGTTCTCGGTGAGGGCCTGCTGACCAACGAAGAGCCAATCCACATGCGACATCGCCGCATGATGCAGCCGCCATTTCAAAAGTCACGGCTCGACGGCTACGCAACCCTCATGACCGATTTAACCGCGAGTCAAATTGGGGCCTGGCAGGACGGCGAAGTCGTGCTTCTTGCGCCCGCGATGATGCGACTTACGCTCTCCATCGTCGCCGAGACACTTTTTGGCACCGATGCCCTGCGCTTCGCCGACCAAATCGGCGAGCACATGGGTGTTGCCATTGACCGCATCGAGCGCACCATGCTGCCGGGGCTCGATCGACTCGACCGCGTGCCGCTACCGTACTGGCAAAAGTTCCACGAATCTGCTGATATTCTGGCTGAAATCGCCGAGGAACTCATCGCGGAACGGCGCGCAACTTACGACCCGGCCGATACCAGTGACCTACTCAGTTTGTTGCTATCCCTTCGTGATGAAGATGGGTCGCAGTTCACCGATGAAGAAATTCGCGACGAAGCCTTGACCTTGATCCTGAGCGGGCACGAGACCACCGCGAACATGCTCACCTGGGCATTTAGTTGGCTAGCCACCAGACCCGATGTGCTGTCGGCCCTGCAACACGAAGCTGATACCTCACCTTGGGTGCGCGAAGGCCGGGCACCAACCCTTGAGGAGGCGATGCAGGCCGAGGTGGCCGGGCAGGTGCTTTCTGAATCCCTGCGCATGGCGCCACCGGTTTGGGTGGCACCGCGCAGAGCGCTTCGTGATTTGGATATCTGCGGTGTCAAAGTGCCGGCCGGCGCACACGTGTTGGTCAGTCAATACGTCACCCAGCGGGACCCGAGATGGTTTACCGACCCACATACTTGGGACCCCGAGCGGTGGAGCGCTGACTTTGCTTCGACGTTGCCGCGGGGTGCCTACTTCCCGTTTGGCGCCGGCACCCGCAAATGCCTAGGTGAGCATTTTGCCCTGTTGGAGTCGCGCATCATCTTGTTACTTGCCGCCCACCAAGTCACCTGGGAGCCCGCCGACCCAAGCCAGCCGATACCAAAGGCTGAGCCCCGGGCCACCTACCGCGCCGCCGGTGACGTCCCGATCCGCGTGCACCGCCGTACCTCGCATGACTAATTCACCAGCGCACCAAGCGGCAATTGACCGCGGTGACCCAGGCTACCTAGATCCAGATACCGGACTGTACGTAATGACAGCTGCCACCCACCAAAAACGAGGCTACTGCTGCAATTCGCGGTGCCGCCATTGCCCCTTTGGTTGATCTATCGCAGATGACTTACCGTTAGGTCGTGTACCGGCGACTAGTTAGCATTTTGATTACGGTCCTACTCGGCTCAACCATTTTAATCAGTGGCCCAGCGCAGGCAGTGCCAGCGGCGGTAGCAAAAGGCACTTGGTTCATGGTCCCGCAAAGCAAGGACGCTAACGGTGATGGTTTCATCGACGGTGACGGTGGTGTTCCGAAAAGTGGCGCGCTGGCATTACGGCCGTCCGCCAAATTCGTCGGCGCCGGCAACTTCATTGCCCAGCCCAATGAGCGCCTAATCGGTGGTGCGCTTTCTTGGTATCTGGACCCGGCCGGTTACCCGGTGCAACTCTCCGCTTGCGCATCCACCGGCGACAACTACATCTGGACTATCTCGCAAGGCCAAACCATCATTACTACCACGGCCGCGCGGGCGCTTAAAAAGAAAACTTGCAAGACCACGTTGACCATCCCCGAGGGCGATTACAACTTTCGGCTGACCGTGCAATCGGGCAAGAAGCGGGCCGTGCAGAACCTGCCTGCGACGGTTAAGAACTACTTGTTGGTGGTCATCGGTGATTCATATGCTTCCGGTGAAGGTAACCCGCGAAATGTTGAGGCCTGGCTTTCCGAAGCCGGCTCATTTGCTCCCTATTGGGATGATGACAAGTGCAATAGGAGTGTGCGCGGAGCACCCGCGCAGTCGGCACTGGCCCTAGAGAGATCCTTACCCTTCACCTCGGTAACC
>JAQCEO010000040.1 GCA_027729805.1 Actinomycetota bacterium | reverse complement strand
ACCGGGCCAAAGGGCGAGTCAAACTGTTGTGAACGCGATCATGAACGGTGACACCACTGGCACCGCGACCCTTCCGGTTTCGTCCGAGGGCACCATCGTCTTTGCCACCACCTCGGGGGCTACCGACCTAAGTGTTGACGTGCTTGGCTATTACACCGAGAGCAAGGGTGGCGCGGGCACTGAACTGCCGGCGGCACCAGCGCCGAATACCCCACTCGGCCCGGTGGATTTCTTCCCCGTGGGGTCAATAGTCAGCTACGAGTCGACAACCGATGGAGCCCTGCAGCCAGGGGAGGAGCGTACCGTGAGTCTGGCGGGGGTACCGGCCGATGCGACATCCGCCTTAATTTTTGTCACCAGTAAAGACGCCACGAGCAAGGGCTCGGTCCGAATTGGACGAACCGACAAATCCGCTTCCGCGAAATTCCGTTTCCCGCGCGCGGCTATGCATAAAGCGGTGATGTTGGTGCCAGTATCTGGCGGTGCGGTGCGCTTGGCCGCGTCAAAAAGGCCAGCGGTAAATCTTCGGGTCGAAGTTTTGGGCTACGGCACAGGACCGACGCCAAGCACGGCAATCGCCCTATCCCCAAGGTTTGTATTCGCTGGCCGTTTTGCGGCGGGTGAAACTAAGACTTACAAGGTCGCCAAGCAATTTGGGTTACCCAAAGCCAAGAAACTCAAGGCGGTGCTGCTACGTGTCCAAACTAAGAAAAGTCTGGTAGACGGCACGGTGACTGTTTATGCATCCGGTGGGCAGCCACCGGCCACCAGGTCGGCTCCGGTGGTGGCTAATACCCGCTACGCGGCGCTGGTTTTGGCCCCGGTGGGCGCCGATGGTCAGATCTTGGTGACTTCCTCGGTTGCGGCAGCCGCGAACGCGACAATTGTCGGTTACGTCCGCTAAACCTCAGCCCAGTTAAGTTAGCGCGAGTGGGTACCTAGTGGTGTGAGGCAGCATGCCTGCGATGCCTACGATGCATCAGTGACAACCTCACAGGCGGCACTGACGGCACTCACCGCGGATCTAAATCCCGCGCAGCGTGCCGCCGTTGAACACCGGGGAACCCCCTTGTTGATCGTTGCTGGCGCTGGGTCCGGCAAGACCCGGGTGCTCACCCGCCGGATAGCACATCTACTCGCGACCAGCGCTGCCCGGCAAAGTGAGATCCTCGCCATCACCTTCACCAATAAGGCGGCCGGTGAGATGAAAGAGCGAGTAGCCGAGCTGGTCGGAGCTTCGTCTCGGGCGATGTGGGTATCAACCTTTCATAGCGCCTGTGTGCGGATTTTGCGTGCTGAGGCTGGTTGGCTAGGAGTCAGCCGCACCTTCACCATTTATGATCAGGGGGACTCCCTGCGCCTGATGACCATGGTGATCCGCGAACTCGATCTTGACCCCAAGCGCTATAGCCCGCGTGCTTTTTTGGCCCAGGTTTCTAATCTGAAGAATGAGCTAATCGACTACGAGCAATTCTCCCAGCAAGCGGTTAATCATCTGGAGCAGACCCTTGCCGAGGCTTATCGGGATTATCAGCGCCGCTTACAACGCGCCAACGCATTTGACTTCGATGATCTGATCTCCGCCACCGTCGCACTCATTCAGCTTTTCCCAGATGTCGCTGCGAACTACCGGCGACGGTTTCGGCATATCCTGGTTGACGAATACCAAGACACCAATCACGCGCAATACGTGCTGATCAAGGAGTTGGTCGGTCCGGGTACGCTTGAGTTACCAGCAGGGGAGTTGTGTGTTGTTGGTGATGCCGATCAGTCAATCTACGCATTCCGCGGCGCGACAATTCGTAATATCGAAGAGTTCGAGCGCGATTATCCAAATGCCCGAACCATTGTGTTGGAGCAGAACTATCGATCAACCCAGACAATCCTTACGGCAGCTAACGCGGTAATTGCGCGCAATGGCAGCAGGCGGGCCAAGAACCTGTGGACTGACGCAGGCGCCGGCTCCGCGATTATCGGATATGTCGCCGATGATGAACATGATGAAGCCGCATTCGTCTCAAATGAGATCAGGCGCCTGCGTGATGAGGAGGGGCTGTTGTCCAGTGACGTGGCAGTCTTTTACCGCACGAACGCCCAGTCGAGGTCGGTCGAAGATATTTTCATTCGGGTGGGGATGCCATACCGCGTTGTGGGTGGAGTTCGGTTCTACGAGCGCCGCGAGGTGCGCGATGCTGTGGCCTATCTTCGGGCGCTTGCCAACCCCACCGACGAAATCTCATTGCGTCGAATCCTTAACGTGCCTAAACGAGGTATCGGAGAGCGCGCCGAAGCCATGGTTGATGCCTTTTCCCAGCGGGCTGGTATTACCTTCGCCGCCGCCCTTGATCGGGCCGCCGAGGCCCCGGGGGTTGCCACCCGATCACTTGCCAATATTGAGGCCTTCACGGGAATGCTCGCTGATCTGCGCACGATTGTTGAATCAGGTGCGAATGCCGCTACGGTGTTGCAGGCGGTGCTTGAACAAAGTGGGTATCTGGCCGAATTACAGGGGTCTGCCGATCCCCAGGATGAAGCCCGAGTTGAAAACTTGGCGGAACTTGAGTCGGTGGCACAGGAGTTCATGAACGAGAACCCCGAAGGCACCCTCACGGATTTTCTGGAGCGAGTTTCACTTGTTGCCGATGCCGATGAAATCCCCGACCGTGATGACCATGGTGGCGTGGTCACTTTGATGACATTGCACACCGCTAAGGGTCTAGAGTTCCCGGTGGTGTTCCTAACGGGCATGGAAGACGGCATCTTCCCGCATTCGCGTTCCCTCGGGGACCAAAAGGAACTTGAAGAAGAACGCCGGCTGGCCTATGTCGGTATCACCCGAGCGCGCGAGCGCCTTTACGTGACTCGTTCAATTTCACGATCCGCGTGGGGTACTCCCTCCTATAACCCCGCCTCCCGTTTCCTAGATGAAATCCCAGACGTGCAATGGGAGCGGGAGGAACCCATGGGTATGCCCATTGGCGAAAATGGATTTGGATCGTCCCCGGCCAGCACCCGAGCTGCGCGCGGGGTAGGTGATCGCTCAGGTGGCGATGCCCCAACCATCGTGCTGGTAGCCGGTGATCGGGTTACGCACGAGCGATTTGGCCTGGGCACTGTCATCTCGGCCGAAGGAGTGGGTGCTAAAGCTGATGCCACCATTGATTTCGGTTCATCAGGGGTTAAGCGATTGTTGCTTAGATATGCACCGGTTGAAAAACTCTGATCAGCAGCCGTAGATCCGACAAGCCCAGCCCGGCGGCTCGCTGACGCTGCCTGGGTTTGCGGCGAACAGGAAGCCGTACGGGTCGGTCGGTGCCCCACGTAGTTGAATCTCGAGGTGCAGGTGGGATCCGGAGACATTCCCGGTGGCACCCAGTCGAGCGATTCGCTCACCCGACTTAACTTGCTGGCCGACCTTAACTTCGGTGCTTGATAGGTGGGCATACATAGAAGCGACGCCATCACCATGGGTGATTGTGATGGTGCGGCCGTATCCGCCGCGCGTTGATACCTCGCGCACCACGCCGTCGGCGACAGCAAAGATGGCATCTCCGGTGTTGCCGTCAAAATCCAATCCGGAGTGTGGGATACCGCGCCAGTGAGGGCCCGTCTTGCCGAACTTTGTCGAAAGTTTTACCGGCGAGGTCGGCATGGATATTTCTGATTTTCGATCGCGCGGCAGCGGGTCAGCGTGGGCGAGGGTTGGCGAAAGGGCGGCCAAAGTGGTCAGCAGCAGGGTGAAAAGTCCGGCCCAAAACACGCGCACGAGGTAGGTGTCTACCAGCGCCGAGCAAGGTTGGGCAAATCGCTTGGGGAATTCGCCGGGGTGGGTGTGATCGAGCCCACCGGGGAACGCCACAATTCGGACATGCGGGTCCTGCTGGCGCCAACTGCGTTCAAGGGCTCACTCGGTGCCGGTGAGGTGGCACATCTAGTTAGTGCCGAATTGGCCAACTGCTTGCCCGAGGCGCAAATCACCGAGGTACCCATCGCCGATGGTGGTGACGGGACCCTTTCGGTGTTGATCGCCGCTGGCTTCCATGGGTCGCCGGTCGACACGGTTGATGCCCTGATGCGCGCGACGAAGTCGCAAGTGGCTAGGCAGGGTGCGACCGTTGTCATCGAGCTAGCCGAGACCTGCGGGCTGGCGGGTGTCCAAGATATGTCACCAAGGCCATGGGATACCTCCACCCTTGGCGTCGGGCTCGCGGCACATGCGGTGTTGGCTAGTGGCGCGAAGCATTTGCTGCTTGCTGTGGGCGGCAGTGCATCGGTAGACGGGGGCTTAGGGCTACTCGCCGGCCTTGGCTACGGACTGCTGGATGTAAATGGTGCGAAGGTGCCACCGACCGCGACTGGGTTAGAGCAGGTTTCGTCAATTACGCCCCCGACCGACCAGGTATTGATCAATGCGTGTGACTGGACCCTGTTGGTCGACGTGGACAGCCCGGCTTGCGGCCCACATGGTGCTGCCCAAATATTTGGACCACAAAAAGGTTTTACCGAGGACGAGTGTTACCAACTGGATGCGGCGATGGGCCGCTGGTGCGAAATAGTTTCGCGATTTGGCGAGAGGTTCTCGGCCAGTGAACTCCGACAGTTACCTGGAGCAGGTGCAGCTGGCGGGTTTGCGGTTGCTGCCTCCGGTGTTATCGGTGCCTCAATTAGTTCCGGCTCCGAGGTGGTCGGGCAATTGACTAACTTGGCGGGCGCGGTGGCCGATGCCGATGTGGTCATTATCGGTGAGGGTCGACTTGATGAGCAGACTTTGGCGGGTAAGGGGCCGGCCTTTGTAGCGTCGGTCGCGAAAGCCGCGGGTAAGCCGGTATTTGCGCTCGCTGGTTCATCGACGCTGACCGCAACTCAATGTTTGGAGTTGGGTATCAAATCTGAGCGCGATGTAGTGACATTGGTTGAGGTTGCCGGTTCGGTTTCTGCTGCACTTGAGGATCCGCGCCATTGGATTTCCGTCGCGTGTGCACTACTTGGTGAGCGGCTAGCTGTGAGCGGGTTTTAGCCCTCTTCGGCGCCGAGTGCGAAACCGGCTTCCAGATCGGCACTGTTGAAGGTGCGGAACGAGACGTGGGTTTCGGTTGATTGCACACCCTTGACCTTGGAGATGCCATCGGTAACTACTTTTGCGATGTCCTCGTGGGCGCGCACCTCTATGAGAACCACCAGATCAATTTTGCCGGTAACCGAATAGGCCGCGGTGACCCCTTGAATCTTCGCGATGGCCGTACCGGCGGAGTTGACATGCTCGGGCACAACTTGGATGAAGCATAGGGCGGTGATCATAGGGGCAGTGTAGGTGAGTCGGATCAACCGGCCATGAAGCGGCCGCCGTTTATGTCAAGGACGGCTCCGGTTATGTAGGAGGACTGGTCGCAGGCGAGGAAAAGTACCGGCTCCACGCACTCTTGTAACCGCGGCATCCGCCCCAGGGGAATACCGTCCAAGACTTCGGCGCGTTCGGCCTCGGTCATGGCGTCGAACATGCCTTGCAGACGGCCGGTGAGAAATAGGCCGGGGGCGACCGCATTAACCCGGATTCCGCCGGGCCCGACCTCGCGGGCCAGTCGGCGCGTTAGACCTAAGATCGCGGCTTTCGCTGCGGCATATGGAACTCCCGTCACCGGACTGGTCGAGCGGCCACCGATTGAGGAGAAGGTGACGATTGACCCGCCGCCGGCACGAAGTAGGTGAGGTACGACGGCCTGCGCACTGTTGAAGGTGCCCTTGACGTTGACGTCAATCACCAGGTCAAGATCGGCGGGTGCGATATCGGCTAGGTCCCGAGGGGTCGCCAAGCTGCCACCGGCGGCGGCGATCAGGATGTCGATGTGCCCAAAGTGAGTGGCCACTGCGGTGACCGCTGAGGTAACAACGCCGTGGTCACGAACATCGACTAGGTGCCCGATGGCGTCGGTGCCGCCGGCGCTAAGGAGAGCCACCGTCTGCTCGATGGCATCGGCATTGGTATCGAAGACCGCGACTTTGCCCCCTTCGGCGCCGATGCTCAGGCAAATTTGGCGGCCGAGACCACCGGCCCCGCCGGTCACGATTGCGATCTTGTCGGTGAACCGTGCGGCCACCTGACCGGCCGGGGAATTAGGTGCCATGGGCCTATCTTTCTGCAGGTTGTGAAGTTGGGCTTGCGCGGGACTATTTATACCGCTAATTTGGCGATAGTCAATAATCCGCAACATGTGGCGGCAGAGTGCCCAAGCCGAAGGAGATGAATGAAGATCGCGATCGTTGGTGGGGGCCCCGGCGGCCTCTATTTCGCGAGTTTGGTCAAGCAGTTCGAACCCGAATACGACATCACCGTGTGGGAGCGCAACGCACCCCTAGACACCTTTGGGTTCGGGGTGGTTTTCAGTGACCAGACGCTGTCCGGTATCCGAATCTCAGATCCATCGATCTACGAGGAGATGTCCAAGGCCTTCGCCTACTGGGATGACATCGATATCCACTACCGCGACGAAGTGGTAACAAGTGGCGGGCATGGGTTCGCCGCGATGAGCCGCACCGATCTGCTGGCAATTTTACAGCGTCGAGCGATCGCCAATGGCGTTAACGTGCTCTTCAACTCGCCGGCCCCACCGATCGAAGAGCTGATGGCCGACTATGACCTAGTACTCGCGAGCGATGGCATCAATAGTGCCACTCGAGAGCAGTTCAAAGAGGAGTTCGGCACCACTGTCGACTTCCGCAAGTGTAAGTTCATTTGGCTTGGCACTCCAGTTGTCTATGAAGCATTTAAGTTCTTTATCGTTGACACCCCGTGGGGGACGATGCAAGCGCATGCGTACCCGATGGATGACCACACCAGCACCTTCATCGTCGAGATGCACGAAGATATTTGGCGCCGAGCCGGTTTCGAGGAGTTGGCTGATGCCGCTGCCGATCTGCCAATTGGTGAAAGTGATGAACCATCAATTGCCAAAGTCACCGAGATCTTCAAGGACTACCTAGGTGGCCAACCACTGCTTCGCAATAACAGTCGCTGGTCGGCTTTCCGTGCTTTCCGCAACAAGATATGGATGCACAAGAACCTGGTTATTTTGGGCGATGCTGCGCACACGTCTCACTTCGCCATCGGCTCGGGCACCAAATTGGCGATGGAAGGCTCGATTTCCTTAGCCGCCTGCCTTCTTGAACACAAGGACGTAACCAAAGCACTTGCCGCATACGACCAGGAGCGCAGGCCGGTGGTCGAGAGCACCCAGCGATCGGCGCAGGCCGCCCTTGAGTGGTTCGAGGAGATCACCCAATACGTAGATCAGGAGCCGATCCAATTCGCATTCAATCTCTTGACCCGATCACGTCGAGTTACCTATGGCAACCTGCGCGAGCGTGATCCTGAGTTCATGGAGCGGGTGGACTCCTGGTTACTGCAGAATCAAATTGACGAGGGTCGGGTGCCGGCCGGTACCACTGTAAGGCCGCCAATGTTCATGCCATTTCGAATGCGCGACCTGGAACTGCCAAATCGAGTGGTTGTCTCGGCGATGGATATGTACTCATCAGAAGCTGGGGTGCCCGGCGACTTCCATCTGGTGCACCTTGGAGCTCGCGCACTCGGTGGCGCTGGCCTAGTGATGACCGAAATGGTCTGCACCTCGGCCGAGGGGCGCATCACACCTGGCTGCGGTGGCCTATGGACCGACGACCAAACCCAGGCTTGGGCCAAGATCGTTGATTTCGTTCACACCACCCCATCGAAGATCGGGGTGCAACTTGGGCATGCAGGACGCAAGGGCTCGACCAAACTCATGTGGGAAGGCATCGACGAACCCCTTGTTGACGGCAACTGGCCGTTAATCGCGCCATCACCAATCCCATATCAGGTGATCAACCAGGTGCCGCGTGAAATGACCCGAGCCGATATGGATGCGGTAAAAGCCGAGTTCGTGTCGGCAACCGTGCGTGCCGCCGAAGCCGGGTTCGACCTGCTCGAACTACATGCCGCCCACGGATATCTGCTTTCCAGTTTCTTGACCCCAATCAGCAATCAGCGAAGCGATGAGTACGGCGGTAATGTCGCCAACCGGTTGCGCTTCCCGCTCGAAGTCTTTGATGCGGTGCGGGCGGCTTGGCCCGCTGATCGCCCGATGAGTGTGCGCGTATCGGCTACCGACTGGGTCGAGGACGGCTTGAGCGGCGAGGACTCAATTGAGATCGCCCGCGCCTTCGCAGAGCATGGTGCGGACATCATCGATGTCTCGACCGGGCAAACGGCAGCCAATGCGCGACCGGCATACGGCCGCACCTACCAAACCCCGTTTGCTGATCGAATTCGAAATCTCTCGAAAGTTGCGACCATGGCTGTCGGGTCAATCAGCAGTTGGGATGACATCAACACCATAATCGCGGCTGGTCGGGCCGACCTATGTGCACTTGGTCGTCCGCATCTTTATGACCCGGCGTGGACCTTGCACGCGGCCGCGGATCAGGAGTACCGGATGCCGTGGCCAAAGCAATATGCGGCAGGCAGGCGTAAGCCGCCGGCGGGCCGGACCGAAGACCCCAAGCCGCGCCTTACCTTGGTGGCCAAGGAGGAAGTCGCCGAGCGGCCGCGGCGCTGGTTGGTCAACTAATTTAGGCTCAGACTCAACCGCGGTTCGTGGACCTGCTGATCTGAGCGGGAGTGACATCGGTGTGACTGAAATCTAAACCTACGAATAGCAATGGTTCATCGGTGGACTTTGCCAATGCATAGGCAAAGCAGTCGCCAAAGTTGAGTTGTGCCGGGTGTCCGCCTCCTTTACCAAAATCTCGATACGCTTCGCGGGCAATTCGCGCCTGCTCAACTGTGACTGGTTCGATTTCGACTGCCGCAATATTAAGGAATTCGTCGAGTGATCTCGAAAGCACCGGGTCTCGCCGCGAATCCAAGACAACTCCTGATTCTAGGTAATTGGCGGCAGATATACGCGGTCGTTGCGCATCGGCAATTATCTGAATGAGTTCTCTAGCGTCCTGCCCGCCCAGTAATGCACCCACTAGAGCTGAAGAGTCAATAATCAATTCGGGAGTCCGTTAGCGTCGTAGAGTTCGGCGGCGACTAAATGGAGGTCAGGCCCAGGCGTGGCCCGCACCCTTGCTGCCGCTCGCTCGGAGATGGCGCGCAACCGCGCTAATCGGTCCTGCGGATGCTTCCCACTGCCGTGGGCGGCAATCGATTCCTTCAAGGCCACCGTCACAGCACTGGTCACGGTGGTGCTCAAGATCGCGGCCAACTCCCGAGCCAAGATATGGGTTTCAGGGTTCTTGATGTTCAGGGACATATGCCTAATCTACCACGGTAGAAGCAACATCCCTAATGGTAGAAATATGGGGGAATGGCCTTGATTTCAGCGGTAGGGCGTGAAATCCGGTGGCCGCTTCTCGTTGAAGGCGGCGCCGCCCTCCTTGGCCTCATCGGTGTCGACAAAGAGATCAAGAACATCAAAAGCCAGTGACTGCAAGCCGACCAGGTGATCGGTATCTGCATTGAAACTGTGCTTGAGGGTCTTGATTGCCGTGGGGGATAGGTCCAGCACTTTGCGGCCCCAAGAAAGTGCAAGCGGCATTAACTCATCGGGTTCGACAACGCGGTTGATTAAGCCCCAGCGTTCGGCGGTGGCGGCGTCATATTGGTCACAGAAGAACCAGATCTCGCGGGCCCGTTTCTCACCGACCACCCGGGCCAAATAGGCGGTACCGAAGCCGGCATCAAAGCTACCAACCCGTGGGCCCACCTGGCCGAACTTCGCGGTGCTCGCGGCCAGCGAGACGTCACAAAGTACATGCAGGACGTGGCCGCCGCCGATGGCAAACCCGTTAACGGCCGCGATGACCGGTTTTGGCACCTCGCGGATTAGCCGGTGCAGCCGATCGATTTCGAACATGCCCATCTCGGTCTCGCCGTAGCCGCCGGTCGCCGCGCGCTCCTTTTGGTCACCACCACTGCAAAACGCTTTGGTACCGGCACCGGTAAAAACTATGGCGCCAACGGTTTTATCGACCCATGCGTAGCGAAATGCATAGATGAGTTCATCAACGGTGCGGCCACGAAGTGCGTTGTAGCGCTCTGGCCTATTGATAGTTATGACAGCCACGCCGTCGAGTACCTCGTAGGTCACATCGGTGAACTCGTCAAGCTTTATCATCACACCTCCACTAGTACAGCGATGCCGAGTCCGACACCAATACAAGCCGTTGCAATACCCAAGCCACCACCACGACGCTGCAGCTCGCGGCAGGTGTCGACAACAACCCGGGCTGCCGAAGCCCCAACCGGGTGCCCGATTGCGATGGCACCCCCATTCGGGTTGACTTTCGCTATGTCGATTTCGGGGGCATCGCACAGCACGGTGAGCACCATCGCCGCGAAAGCCTCATTGATCTCGAAGATATCGATATCAGAAAATGAATACCCGGTGCGCTGGAGCAGTTTGTGCATTGCCGGGACCGGAGCGCTCGCAAAGTCATCCGGCTCCGTGGCAACGACTGCTGAGCCCAAGATTGCACCGATTGGTGTGAGTCCAAGTTCATGGGCCCGTGCCTCGGAAGTAATAAGTGTGGCGACGGCGCCATCATTAATAGGTGACGAGTTACCTGCGGTCACGCTGCCATCAGCGGTAAAGGCCGGCTGCAGACGCGCGAGGGTCTCGGTGGTGCAATCAGGTCGAATGGACTCGTCGATGTCTAGGCCGGCAACGGCGAAGGCGAAGCCATCATGTAAACCCTTGGCCCAGGCGGCACCGGCGAGTTCATGTGAACGCACTGCCCAGTCATCTTGTTCACCGCGGCTGATGCCGCGTACATTGGCACTGCGCTCAGCGCAGGCGCCTAGGCTATTGGTCCAATGCGCGGGGAAGGCCGGGTTAATCATGCGCCAACCCACGGTGGTTTGCTCCAACCGCATTGCCGGATCAAGTGGGTTATCTGACTTGGGGAGCACATATGGCGCCCGGCTCATGCTTTCGACGCCGCCGGCGAGAACTAAGTCCATGTCACCGGCGCGCACCGCTCGGGCGGCTTGGACGATGGCTTCGGCCCCTGAGCCGCACAGTCGATTGACGGTGACCCCGGGCACCGTCAGCGGCAACCCGGCGAGCAGGGCCGCCATCCTGGCGACATTGCGATTGTCTTCGCCGGCGCCATTGGCATCGCCCATGATCACGTCATCGATTTGGGTTGGGTCCAGTTGCGGGGTGGTGGCGATGAGGTCCGCGATTGTCAGCCCAAGGAGGTCATCGGGGCGGATTGTCGACAGCCGGCCGCGATACCGGCCAAATGGGGTCCGGCGGGCTGCGGCGAGTACGGGACGGGGGGCGCTCATGTGTCGTATTATTGTCGATCGACAAGGATGCGCGTTACGCCCGGGCAAGTTAACCGGAAGGGGAGGCCAGATGGGTTCATCCTCGCGCCCTCCTTTTTGGTCAGTTCCGCGGAGCGCTGCCCAAGAGCAGTGGTTGAGTCTATCGATCTACGGCCGAAGGGTTTCGAAATGACAGTGCGAAGGATTAACCCGCCCGAGCTGGCCCCGCCCATCGGTTTTACCCATGCGGTGGTGGCCGAAGGCAGCACCTTGGTGCTACTAGCCGGGCAGACGGCACAAAATGTTGACGGTGAGATCGTCGGCGAAACTATCGTCCAGCAATTCGAACAGGTGCTGACGAATCTGCTGGCCGCGCTGGCGGCGGCCGGTGGCGCCCCAGCACACTTGGCCAAGCTCACCATCTACAGCGTGGATCCCGTCGATTATCGCGACCACGCCAAGGAAATTGGGCGGATCTGGCATCGACTCGTAGGTCGCGATTACCCGGCGATGACCCTGATTGGCGTTACCCGGTTATATGACGATGGCGCGCTGCTCGAAATCGAAGGGACCGCGATCCTCCCGTGAACAGCCTGCAAGCCCTCTGGGCGGCTGGCTCGATTGCGGTCATCGGGGCCACGGAGAGACCGGGGGCGATGGGCCGGCTACCGATCGAGTACTTACAAAAGTATGGGTACCAAGGTTTCATCGCCCCGGTTAACCCCAAGGGTGGGCAGGTTCTCGGGTTGCCAGTTTTCAGCAGCATGGCGAGTATCGGGCGGGCGGTTGATCTGGCATTGGTCATGGTGCCGGCCGCCGCGGTACTTGAGGCTGTTACCGATTGCGCCCAAGCGGGCACCTCGGTGTGCATTGTGATGTCGTCAGGATTTGCGGAGACCGGTGCAAACGGTGCCGCGGCTCAAGATGAACTGGTACGAGTTTCTCGGGCTCACGGGATGCGCTTGGTTGGCCCCAACTGCATCGGCGCGGTTGGTGGCCCGGCCCGGGTGCTGGCGACATTTAGCCCGGTGTTCTCCTCAACCGCTACCCCAATACCCGATGGCAATATCGCACTCGTTAGTCAATCGGGCGCCCTTGGTTTCGGTGCCCTGTCCTTGGGAATTGAACGCGGTGTACCTATTGGGATTGCCGTCACGACTGGCAATGAGGCAGATGTCACCGCCCTTGATGTGGCGGTGCAATTAGTCAATGACCCAAGTGTTGATGCTGTGCTCATGTACATCGAGTCACTAGGAGATATCGGCGCTTTGGTCGGTGCCGCTGAGCTGAAACCAATCGCTGTAGTAAAAGCCGGCAGGAGTGAGGCGGGGGCGAGGGCCGCCGCCTCCCATACCGGCGCCCTTGCTTCCGCCGACAAAGTCGTAGATTCGGCGCTGAGGCAGGCGGGTATCGCGCGAGTCGCTGATCTTGACGCGCTGCTGGATGCCGGCGCCCTTTTTGCAACGGGTGCGCGAATGCCTGGAAGCGGGATCGGGATAGTCACTACATCCGGGGGCAGCGGCATCTTGGCGGCCGATTCGATTGCGGCCTGCGGAATGCAACTCGCTCAACTTGAAGCTGCAACCATTGCCGATCTAACTGCTGTAGTGCCAAGCTACGGCAATGCGACCAATCCGGTCGATGTCACCGCGGCGGTTATGGCGGAGCCGGGGCTGTTCGAGCAGTGCGTTGATCGATTGGCGGCCGATCCGAGTGTGGATGCGATTGTCGCTTGTTTCGCGGTCTTGGTCGGGGCCGATGTAACCCGAATCGCGCGTGCCCTCGGGGCCGTACGAACTCGCACCGGGCTACCCGTTGTTGCAGTGCGGACCGGTGCCGCATCCCTCGCACCAGAAGGCGCTGCGGTCCTAGCCGCGAACGGGGTACCCGTTTATCCCACCCCGGAGCGGGCGGTAGCCGCGTTGCAGGCCTTGCATGCGACCTCGCTTCGACGCACCCGAGCGGTGCTTGCCGGTCCGCTAGCGCAGGTGCCGGCGGCGGGGGCTTCCGAAAAGCAGCTGAAACAGATCTTCGCGGCCGCCGGCTTACCCGTGCCCGAGTCGGTGCTGGTTAGCAGTGTCGACGAAGCGGTCGCAGCGGTCCCAAAAGTCGGTGGGGTGGCGGTCCTCAAGGCGGTGGCGCCCGGACTGCTGCATAAAAGTGACGTAGGTGGGGTGGTGCTGGGAGTTACTGCCGAAAATGTCGCCGACGTATTTACGCACTTGGCAGCACTGGGGGGCCAGGTACTGGTCGAAAGATTTGTCCAAGGTGGTGTCGAGGTCATCGTCGGCATTAATCCAAGTGCCCTTGGGTCGGTATTGACGGTCGGCGTTGGGGGAGTACTCACTGAGATCGTCGCCGATACTGCGGTTCGCATGCTACCGGTGGATGAGATCGATGTGCGCGAGATGATCGCCGAGACCGCATTGACCCCGATGCTTGCCGGTGTGCGTGGGGCCACTCCGAGTGATATCGACGCACTTGTTCGGGTAGTGGTGCGCCTAGCTGATTGTACCCGGGAGTGGCCAACCGGCTTCGAACTCGACCTAAATCCGATTGCTGTATTAAGTGATGGTTGTTGGATCTTGGACGCAATGTACGTCAATGCAAAAGATGGGAATTTACTTCAGCATGCAGGAGGGCACTAGATGGATGTCGGCCAGCTCGTAGCCCGATCAATGCGCAGGTACCGCGACCGCATTGCCCTGGACGGTCCAGAAGGTACTAGTACCTACGGGCGCACCTGCTCGCGCATCATGCAACTTGCCCGCGGCCTTCGGGCACTTGGCATGCAGACTGGTGATCGAGTACTTGACCTGCAGTCAAACCAAAACACCTACATCGAGACCGATTTAGGGATTAGCACCGCCGGATTGTGCCGAGTGGCGCTCAACTACCGGTTACACCCAACCGACTGGGTGCGCATTGCGACCGACTGCACCCCCAAGGTCTTGATCCTTGATGCCAAGTTCTGGGAGGACGCCGCAGGCGTGCGTGCGATGGTTGATCACGTCATTGTTATCAATGGCGGGATCGATGGTGCAGATGGTGCCACGCCTTATGAAAGATTCCTCGACTCTCAATCCACTGAACCTTTGCTACTTAATGTTGATTCTGATGCGCTTGTCTCCCTGAACTACTCAAGTGGCACCACCGGCAATCCCAAGGGCGCGATTCGAACCCATCGCAATCGGATGGCGAGTCTGCACAACATCATCACCGATTTTCTGGGCAAGGTGCCGGATGAGCGCAGCTGTTGGGTGCATGCCGGCCCGGTAACCCACACCAGTGGGCTTTTCGTACTGCCCTATTTCACCTTCGGTGGCCGACAAATTGTGCAAGCCAAGTTTGATCCGGAGTCACTTGTTGATGCGTTTGAAAATCGCGGGGCCAATGCCACGGCGCTAGTGCCGACCATGGTGGCACGGTTGCTCGCAATGCCGGATATTTCACTGGAGCAGATGGCAAATCTTGAGGTCTTGGGTTATGCGGGTGCACCAATGCCACCTGAGCAAATTAGGCAATGCTTTGAGCGCATCACCCCGCAGATGTCGCAGTACTACGGGTTGGTCGAAGCGATCCCCCCGGTTACCGTGCTCGGGCCTGCCGACCATCGCCGCGGGATTGCTGGTGATCTGGATATTCTGACTAGTGCTGGGTTGCCATGTAATGGCGTGGAGATTCGGATCGTGGATGAGCAGGGTCATGATGTACCAACGGGTGAAGTCGGTGAGGTAATAACTCGAGGTGACCATGTGATGCGCGGTTACTACGGGCAAGCCGGACAGGACACAACCGTGACAAAAGCGGTGCGCGATGGTTGGCTTTACACCGGGGATCTAGGCAGATCAGATGCGGATGAGAGATTATTTCTGGTTGACCGCAAGGGTGACATGATCATCTCTGGTGGCTACAACATTTATCCACGTGAGATCGAAGACGTGATTGCCGAGGTTCCCGGTGTGCACGAAGTCGCGGTAATCGGTGTGGAGGATGCGGACTGGGGTCAACATGTCACAGCGCTGATCACTGTTGCTGCCGGGGCGAATGTCTCAGTGGACCAGGTACTCGAGCACTGCAAGTCACGAATGGCGTCTTACAAAAAGCCCAAAGACGTGCGTATCGTCGCTGAGTTTCCGCTTAACTCTACAGGCAAGATCGCGAAGAAGGTGCTGCGTGAGCGGCTAAACGCGGAGGTGGAAAAGTGAGCTCGGAAGTCCGCGAGCAGCAAGGTGAGTTCCCCTACACCCGCGGCATCAGCGCTGATCCCGGGGTGTGGACCATGGGGCAGTACGCGGGTTTCGGTACGGCGCGCGAGACGAATGAGCGCTTTCGATCTCTACTTGCTCAGGGGTTAACCGGCTTTAGTGTGGCACTTGATCTACCGACCCAAATGGGCCTTGACTCCGACAACACTTTGGCTCGCGGTGAGGTAGGCAAGGTAGGAGTTGCCATCGATAGCCTCGCTGATATTGAAGTGCTGATGGATGGCATACCGCTGGAAAAAATCAGTCAGGTGCGAACAACAGCCAACTCAATCGGCTACATCTGGGCCGCGATGTTCGAGGCACTGGCCAAGAAGCGGGGAGTGGATCCCAATGAATTTGGGCTTTTTATTCAAAATGATGTACTCAAGGAGTACTTCGCTCGCGGCACGCAAATCTTCCCGGCCACCGCCGGGCTAAAGCTGTCAGTAGATGTCATCGAACACATTGCTAATAACATCCCGCGTTGGGTATCACTGGCCATGAGCGGCTACCACATTCGTGAGTCGGGCTCAAGCGCTGTCCAAGAGATCGCTTTTACTTTTTCTAACTCACGCGCCTATCTGGACGAAGCGGTGCGTCGCGGCCTAAGCGTTGACGCGGTAGCCCCAACTCTTTTCACTTTCTTGTCCAGCAACATGGACTTCATGCCGGAGATTGCCAAATTCCGAGCAGCACGCCGAGTTTGGGCGAAGTTAATGCGCGACACGTACAACGCGCAGGATCCGCGTTCGGAGCAATTGCGGATTTTTGTGTTCACCGCTGGGTCCTCACTTACTGCGCAGCAGCCACTCAATAACGTGATACGCACCTCCATCGAGGCGATGGCCGCGGCACTAGGCGGAGTTCAGACCATGCATGTTTGTGCCTTCGATGAGGCGCTCGGCGTACCGACCGAAAAAGCGGCCACTTTGGCACTTCGCACCCAACAGATTGTGGCGTTTGAAACAGGTGTCACCTCCATGGTCGATCCGCTCGGCGGCAGTTATGTACTGGAACAGCTCACCGATGACCTGGAATCCAAAATCTGGGCCGAAATGGCCAATATCGCCGAGCGTGGGGGCGCGCTGGCGTGCATTGAATCCGGGTATTTCCAGACCGAGTTGGGCGATAGCGCTTATCAGCAGGCACGCGCGGTCGACACCGGCGCGAAGACCGTCGTCGGCGTCAATTACTTTGTTACCGAACCGGTGGCATTTGAGGTATTCGCCCTCGACCCAGAATGTGAGCGCACCCAGATCGCGAGTCTGCAGCAGGTGCGTGCCACCCGGGATCAAGATGCGGTCACCGCAGGGTTGGCAGCGGTGCGCGCGGCGGCGGTTGCGGATAAGAATGTGGTGCCAGCGTGCGTGCAGGCTGTGACGGCCTACGCCACCGTCGGCGAGATCGTGGCCGTACTGCGTGAAACCTATGGAGCTTGTCAGCCTTCGACCAGGTTCTAGGGGCTTTCGCTTTCAGCACTAATGACATCGACCACATATTGCTGAGCTACCTGAGCCAGTTGGTCATGTAGCGCGTAGAAGAGTGCTGTGGCTTGGTCACCGGGCCAGATTTTTGGTAAGTAATCGCGCGGCAACCCCGGGTCGTTGTACGGAAGTGGCCGCCAGGCGGTAAGGGCTCTGGTGTAGTCGGCAAATGCTTTAGCCGGGGCCGGTGGCTTTGCCGCCCGGTCGTATGCCGCGCACAGGCTTTTGAAGTCGTCGGTGAAGGACTCGTACTCGCTGGCGATTGCCGTTAGGTCCCACCACTGGTTCACGGCACCGGCGGTGGTGCGAAAAGCCATGTGCTCGGCATTGAAGATGTCGACATGATCTTGAAGACCCAAAGATTCGACCACATATAGCGCGTCGGCCTCCAACGCCTTTGGTGCGACCCACAGCCCGCCGACTACCTGCGCAAATCCGACTTTGGCCAACCGCGAGCGCAAGCGGTAGCGCACATCACGTTTGCTTTCGGGTATCGAAAAAGCCGCGAGCACCCAGCCAGCATTCGGGGGCGGGGTGCGGCGCTGAAGTACCCGGGCATCACCGACATCAAAGGTGCGCCAAGCCGATTCACTAAGTGCGTAACCGGCAACGGCGCCGTGCTTTTCCGAAATCAAGACGCCACGGCGCTTGAATCGAGATAGTGCGCTGCGTACCGCCGGGTCATCGACCCCGACGTCGTTGAGTAGGGAAATTAGCGAACTAACCGAGAACCAGCCACCGATACTGCGCCCGTACGCCCCGAAAATGGAAATGATCACGGATTGCGGTCGCAGGTCATGCGGGGTAGCCACCTGCGATCTCCTAGGCTAGATCCAACTGGGTCGGTGCCAGCCCGGTCGACCAGCGATTTATAGTGTACTTTCGACGGTCGTCGAGATCTGGCAACACCGGAAAAGGGGTTGGTAATGGCTGGTCCAATTCGGGTTCTTGTGGCCAAGCCGGGCCTTGATGGTCACGATCGGGGCGCCAAAGTGGTTGCCCGTGCACTACGTGATTCGGGGATCGAAGTCATCTACACCGGCCTACATCAAACACCGGCCCAGGTGGTTGACGCGGCGGTCCAAGAAGACGTTGACTTCATCGGTGTGTCCATCCTCTCGGGCGCGCACCTGACCTTGTTCGCTGAAATCATGGACCTCCTGCGGGCCCGCAAAGCAGACGACATCATTGTATTTGGCGGCGGCATCATCCCCGAAGACGACATCATCGAATTGGAAGCCTTAGGCGTGGCCAAAATCTTTACCCCGGGAACCACCACCACATCGATCGTCGAATGGGTCGAAGATCACAGTCGTACGGTTACCGCTGGCAACTGATCCTCACTAGGCTCGCTGTCATTGCTGTGAAGCGGTCACCGGCGCCAGCGTCGGCTGAAGGAGTCTAAGTGGATCTGTACGAGTATCAGGCCAAGCACCTTTTTGGCAAGCACCAGATCCCTGGGACGCCCGGCGAAGTGTGTTCGACGGCGGTCGCCGCACACGAGGTCGCTCGCAAGATCGGTGGCCAAGTGGTGGTCAAGGCCCAGGTTAAGACTGGTGGGCGCGGCAAGGCGGGCGGTGTCAAGCTCGCACAAACTCCCGATGAGGCGGCGGCGGTCGCGACAGCAATCCTCGGCATGGATATCAAAGGTCATACCGTGCATCGGGTTCTGGTTGCCGAGGCTTCCGATATCACCGAGGAGTATTACGTTTCCTTTCTACTTGATCGAGCCAACCGTGCCTTCCTCGCCATGGCGAGTACCGCAGGTGGCGTAGAGATCGAAGAAGTTGCAGCGACCCGCCCGAAGGATCTAGCAATGATTCGCGTTGATGCACTTCTCGGTGTTGACGAGCAGAAGGCTACCGAGATCGTTGCTGCCGCGAACTTCCCGCCCGCGGTGCGCGATCAAGTCATTGCGATCATGTTAAAACTCTGGAAAGTCATGGTCGACGAAGATGCCACGTTGGTTGAAGTCAACCCATTGGTACTGGCACCAAGCGGCACGGTGCTGGCTCTGGATGGCAAAGTCACCCTCGACGATAACGCGAACTATCGGCATGCCGACCACACGGACTTCGTCGATCGCGAAGGCACTGACCCGATTGAACTGAGGGCAAAAGAGTTCGACCTTAATTATGTGAAACTGCAGGGTGAAGTCGGCATCATCGGTAACGGTGCCGGCCTGGTGATGAGCACCCTTGACGTAGTTGCCTATGCGGGCGAGGAGTTCGGCGGCATAAAGCCAGCTAACTTCTTGGATATCGGTGGTGGAGCGAGTGCCACCGTGATGGCAAATGGCCTCGATATTGTGCTCAATGACCCAGAGGTTGAAGCGGTATTCGTAAACGTGTTCGGCGGCATTACCTCATGTGATGCGGTGGCAGAGGGGGTGTTGCAGGCCCTTGAGATGCTTAAGTCCCAAGGTGCCCCACTCGCGAAGCCAATTGTTTGCCGAATTGACGGCAACAATGCTGTTGAAGGGCGCCGCATTCTGGTCGAGGCGAACCACCCGCTCATCGAAGTTGTCGACACCATGGATGATGCCGCGCGCCGCGTTGCCGAATTGGCAGCTGCCCGCAAGGCCGGAAACTAAGGGCGCGCGCATATGGCGATCTGGCTTGATACCAACAGCTTGATCCTCGTCCAGGGGATGACCGGCTCGGAGGGCACCAAACACACTCGACGTATGGTCGCCTCCGGTGCGCAGGTTGTCGCGGGTGTTACCCCGGGCAAGGCCGGACTAGATGTGGACGGGATCCCGATTTTCGATGACGTGCAGGCGGCGAGGGCGGCCACCGGGGCCAACGTCAGTGTGGTGTTCGTGCCGCCTAGGTTCGCAAAAGCCGCGGTGATCGAGGCGGTCGATGCCAAGATCGCGTTAGCGGTAGTAATAACCGAAGGTATCCCCGTGCATGACACCGCACAGTTCTTCCAGTATTCACAGAACGCCGGCGCAACGCGCATTATCGGACCGAACTGCCCGGGCATCATCAGCCCGGGGCGGTCGAACGCCGGCATTATTCCTGCCGATATCACCAAAGCCGGCCGCATCGGCTTGGTGTCAAAGTCCGGCACCTTGACCTACCAGCTGATGTACGAACTTCGTGATATCGGTTTTTCCACCTGCGTTGGCATTGGTGGGGATCCAATCATCGGGACGACGCATATTGATTGCCTGCAGGCTTTCCAGGACGATCCGGAAACCGATGCCATCGTGATGATCGGTGAGA
>JAQCEO010000084.1 GCA_027729805.1 Actinomycetota bacterium | reverse complement strand
GGGTGCTGTTGGCCAAGATCGCATTCTTCCTGCCGTACGCCATCATCATCGTCTTGTTCCCGAAGATGGCCACCGGTGATTCACGGCGTGCGGTGCTCATTGCGACGGGGCTGACCGCAGCCCTTGGCGTTCTTGTTACCGGTTTTAGTTTCGCGTTCGGCACCTTCGTGATGCGGGTTCTGGGTGGCGTGCAATACCTTGAACTCGGCTCGGAGACCTGGCTCTTTGCCCTCGAAGGCTCGGCATTCGCGCTGGTTCAGGTGTTGCTCTATGCCCGGCTGGCCGCCCAGGATCGTCGCGCGGTTTTGACGGTATGGGTAGCGCTGCTGGTGCTCGTAGGCATTGTCGCCTTCTGGCGGCATAATTCGGTGGCTGAAATTGTCACGACGGTAGTGGCGGTTTCACTTGTCCTTGCCGTGGTGGGGCTGATTATGGACCGTCGTAATTCACCACGTGGTGGCGTCGTGCCAATTGAAGCTGCTGGATAGTCGTTGCTATTTAAATAGGCTCGGTGCCTTGCGATGGCGAGCTGTCGGTGACCGCTAACGTTACCGTCATGTTTGATGCTGCTCTGGCCGCAGCGGTAACCCGGGCGGCCCCGGATATCACCCCGACCGAGCATGGTCACATTAAGCATGGCCACATCCAGCAGACCGAAATCATAAAAGATTTATTCGAGGGCCACTATGAGGCAGCGACCACGGTGGCACAGGCTTTCGAGGGGGCATTGCTGGGTATTGGGGTCGCCGAGGCGGTTGACGGCGAGATAGTCGCATTTGACGGCACCGTTTGGCGGGTGCCGGTTGATGGCATCCCGGTGGTTGCGGAGCCGGCTCTTGGCCTGCCGTTCTCAGTGGTTGCCCTCGGTGGCACCGAGATCACCGAAAGTGTTTCGGCAGGCACCGATTTCACCGGCCTGACCGCGCTGATCGACGAGGTGCTAAAGAACGCCGGCCAGCACGATGACCATGCGGTGGCGGCGGTACGAGTCGAGGGGACTTTCACCGGCATTGTCCTGCGCAGTGAGCCGCGCCAACAGCGCCCGTACCGTCCCCTCACCGAAGTCTTAGACCACGAGGTGCAGTTCCGATTCGATACCTGGTCCGGCACCTTGGTCGGCTTTAGATTTCCTGACGTAAATGATCAAGTTGTTATCCCGGGCCTGCATCTGCACGGGATCGGGGCGGACCGCAGGAGTGGCGGCCATTGCCACCGGGCCGTTACGGTTTCGGCGACTTTGCGGGTCTGGCTTGATGACGTAGACATTTTCGTGCCAATGACCGGTGTGCACTACGGTATGTAGGCAACTGGCGAGGTGGCAGAGCGGCCGAATGCAGGCGCCTTGAAAGCGCCCGAAGGGCAACCTTCCGGGGGTTCAAATCCCTCCCTCGCCGCCACTTTCGAATTCCACCTACGGTTAAATGAAGGGGCTGACGTGGCTGATCCCAAAATGGGCACCGCCGGTAGTCAGACCACGATCCCAGCGCACCTGGTTCGGCGCCTAAATGAGCACGGGGTCGCCGTTGGGTTCGGCATCGTTGGTGACTATGCCCTGCGCCTATTTGGGGCTTTGGCGGACGCTGGGCTGCCAATGCTCGTCACCGCGGACGAACAGGGTTCGGGTTTCGCTGCGGATGCGTATGCGCGATTGCGAGGATTAGGTGTTGTCGGTTGCACCTACAGCGTTGGTGGGCTGAAGTTGGCTAACGCGGTTGCTAATGCCTGGGCCGAGCAAGTGCCACTACTCGTGGTGTCCGGTGCTCCGGGCATTACCGAGCGAGCAAATGGTGCGATGCTGCACCACCGAGTCAAAGACTTCGACACGCAACTTAAAGTCTTCCGGGACTTGACGGTTGCGCAAGCGGTATTGGACAACTCGGTCATAGCCGCGGCCGAAATCGATCGGGTTATTGCCACCATGCTCGCCACCCAACGGCCCGGCTACTTGGAGATTCCACGGGACATGGTGGCCGTCGCAATTAGCGCTTCACCTGATCCGATTCAACTACAACCGCTACCGGTTAACGAAGCGAAGTTGGCGGCCGCGGTTGCCGATGTGGTCTCGATGCTTCGCTCGGCGAATACTGCTGTGATCCAAGCGGGGGTGATGGTTGCCCGCAGGTCATTGGCCGCTCCACTACTTGGATTGGCCGAGCACCTTGGGCTGCCGGTGGCAACAAGTTCCATGTCAAAGGGTGTCTTCCCAGAGCGCCATCCGCTAGCAATTGGTGTTTATCAAGGTGCCGTGAGTCCGAGCGCTGTCGTTGATGTTGTTGAAGGCGCCGATGTGCTTTTGAGTATGGGGGTGCTGCCAACTGATCTGAACTTCGGTGGCTTCACCGCTCATATTTCACCCACTCACTTGATTGCCTGCACCGACACCGACGTCACCGTTGGCCTGCGCACCTACCGAGATGTGCCATTGGTTGCATTCTTGCCCGCCCTGCAAATTGCGGTCGCCGAAGGTAAGGATGCTTTGCTACCGGCCGAGCATGTGGTCCCGGAGTTCACTCCCGCGGGTGCGGTGCCCATCCATGTCGAGCGGTTGATTGCCGCGGTAGCCGCGCACTTAGATAGCCGCCACGGATTCATTGTCGACCCCGGTGATTGCCTATTCGCCTCGGTTGAGTTGCCGGTGCCAGCTTGGTGTTTATCAAGTGCGTATTACGCGACTATGGGTTATGCGGTACCGGCGGCTTTGGGCGCCGGCAAGGCTGACCCGAAGCACCGGCCGGTGGTACTGCTCGGTGATGGCGCATTTGCCATGACCGGTATCGAGTCCGGCTGGTGCGCATTCAATGGCGTGCACCCGATCATCATCGTGATGGACAACTCCGGCTACGGTACTCAGCGGCCGATGTGCGATGGGCCCTTCAATGACATAGCACCACTGGCTGTTGAAAAACTGGTGGATGTTTTCGGGGTCGGCAAGGGCTGGGTGGTAACAACCGAAGATGAACTGGCATCGGCGCTGTCCGAGGCTTTTGGCTACGATGAGTTGGCGATCGTGCACGTCAAGGTGCCGAAGGGCTCGATCAGCCCGGCGCTGTCGCGGCTAACCGACGCGTTGGGCAAACGCGTGTGAGCGTAAATAATCTGCTGCTGCATATTGCCATCGATGCCTTCGTGGTGATTGCACTTGCGATCATCATTGGGGCCTCGGCCCCGCGCTGGCCGAATAAGTGGCTGCAACGAGATGTTGGCCCGCTTCGATTCAATAGATTCGATACGCGAAGTAGGTATCGCAAGATCGGAATTACCAAATTAGCCCGAACTCTGCCCGAACTCGGATCGCTGTTCGGCGGGCAAAGCAAGAAGGCACTACCTGGTTTGACGATCAACGATCTGGGTGCCTACCTGGTCGAGGTGCGCAGGGCCGAATGGGTGCACT
>JAQCEO010000003.1 GCA_027729805.1 Actinomycetota bacterium | reverse complement strand
TTTCGATTTGGCTTGGTGGCCTAGTGGTATTGGTCGCACTACTAGTGATCGAGCCGAACTTAAGTTCTTTCATCCTGCCGAAATTTAGTCTGCTCGCGCTCTGGTGCGTGATTTTCGTGGCGGAAAGCGGGCTGCTTAATTCGGCTCTGCACCTTGGCGACCCGAGCCAGTTTGTCGGCTCCTTCTACGGGGTTCTGGTCTTGACCAAGGTGGTTTTGTTGGGTGTCTTAGTGAGATTTGGCTGGCTGCAGCGTAACCAGGTGGTGGCACGAATCAGCGATGGTGAGCAGCCACGTGCGCTATTGGCCCGCTATGCCGCCGTTGAAATCGCGGTGATGGGTGCCGCTATCGCGATGGCGGTCGTACTGTCACGCATCGGCCTTACCCCGGCGCGGACGGCGACCGGTGAGTTTTTGCCACCGGCCACCGTGCTCTTGGCCATCGCGGTGCCTTTGCTGTTGGTGTGGGTGTTTGCGCCGCGCTCGCCGCGGTCCCGGCTGGGTCGACGTTCCTGGGACCTATTGATCGGGTTTTCGCCACTTTCGGCGGTGCTGCTGCTCGTGGTGGTGGCTGAGGTGGCAGGTGTTGGTATCTTCGGCACCCTCCTTGGGCCCGAACTTGGCGTCATGGTCGGAACTTTGTTGCTGTTGGCCGCCGGCTATCTATGGGCCGCCTCGGTGGTGGTCACCCAGAGCGTTGCGGGGATCGTGCTCGTCATGGTGGGCTGGCCACCGGTGATGTGGTTGATAAATGTCCTAGCGACCAACCCGGTGGGCTGGAAAACCACCCTGCTAAGCGTGCTGGTGGCCGAAGCCTTACTCGTCTTGCTTTGGATGCGTAGACCTAATCGCGTTGATTCGTTGGACGTCTGCGCGATTCCCGTGGCAGGCTGAGCTGGTGAGCGACCCGCCCTCGCCGATGGCTAAACCGCCGCCGTCGCGCCGACGCAATTTTTGGCAGCTTGATATTCCAATGGTCCTAGCCGTCATCATGTGTTCGGTCTTCACCGTCATCGAAGTGCGCCGAGCCGGGGAGGGTGTTGGGCGGGCTTGGGCTTATGCCGTTGAATGGCCGATGATCGGGCTTTTTTGTGTCTGGATCTGGTACCGGTACCGCAAGGAAGGCAGTATTACCAAGGGGTTTGCTGCGCGCTGAAAAGATCGGATTGCGCACCTAAATTCCGCGGCAAATGAGTTGGCCTCCCCACCGGCCGCCCCGGAGCCGGCCGATCCAGACCTTGATGCCTGGCAGTCTTATGTTGATGAGTTGCAGCTGCGTGAGCCGCCCGGCCGAGCCCCCGGTGATAATACGTAACCAAAATTACGGCCGGTAACCCAAGGCCTCGGCCAGTGCCACCACGTTAATTGTGGCCGCGGGCTTAACTATCGCGCCCGGTGCCGATCCCGCTTTGGGGCCCCCGCGGCGACGCCTCGGCCTGATCTTTGGCCTAGGCACGCGATTTAGGTGACTTCGGTGGAGGAATCTGCCCAAAAACTGTGGGCAAGAGGTTGACGGTGGAGGAAAATGGAGTAGAGTGGCGCCACTTGGGGTTACCAATGTGGCCAACGTGGCCGATGTGGCGGGAGGTGGAGCAGGTGTTTCTGGGAACCCATGCCCCCCTGCTGGACGACAAAGGCCGGTTGGTCCTCCCAGCCAAGTTCCGTGAGGGCTTGGCGGCCGGCCTGGTTCTCACCAAAGGCCAAGAGCGCTCGATTGTGGTGTGGCCAGCGGCGCAGTTCGCCTCCTACGCCGAGCGGCTTAATGAGGCCTCCCGGTCAGATGCCCGGGTGCGGGCCTATCTACGGGTGCTGTTCTCCGGTGCCTGCGATGAAATCCCCGATCGCCAGGGCCGCATTGTGCTGCCGTCGGCGCTGCGCGAATATGCCGGGCTGCATCGCGAGGTCGTGGTCGTGGGCAATGGCAGCACGGTTGAAATGTGGGATGCAAGCACTTGGAGTTCTTACTTGGCCACCCAAGAGGACGCCTTCTCGGGAATCAGCGAAGAGGTGGTGCCTGGAATCTTGTGAAGCCGCGCGGTGAGGTCTCCTCCCGCTCCCGTTGTTCCTGACGCACTTCCCCGGCGCCAGGGGCCCGCTGTAGAGGCGGGCGGGGACCTGACTACGCGGCCGATTTTGGTACACCCCGGCATTAACTGCGACTAGACAGAAACGGAGGACATGATGACCGCGCAAGCGCGAGTGCTGATCGAGCTGCCGATGGCACTTCCGCAGCCATCGAGTGCGCCGGTACTTCATGTCGTGCACTCCACCCGGCGAGCCGGAGTTGCCGTGCGGCTTTTCGCGGTGTGCGCGCTTTCGGCGGGTCTAACTTGCGCTGTCCTGGTTGGTTGCGCCAACTTGATAAGTGGTTGGAGTCAGACCTGATGGCCACATCAAGTAGGCACCAGCCGGTGCTACCCGAACGGGTAATCGCATTGCTGGCACCGGCACTGGCGGCACCGGGTGCAGTACTAGTAGATGCCACCTTGGGTCTAGGTGGCCATGCCGAGTTTGCCCTTCAGCGATTTCCTAACTTGCACCTAGTCGGGCTGGACCGCGATAACGAAGCTATTGAATTATCTCGGGAACGATTAGCGGGTTTCGGGGAGCGCATCACCCTCTTGCATGCGGTTTATGACGAACTTCCGGAGGTGCTCGATTCACTTGGGCTGCCACGCGTGCAGGGCATCTTGTTCGATCTAGGTGTTTCATCTATGCAACTTGACGAAATAAGCCGGGGCTTCTCCTATGCCAATAACGCACCACTGGATATGCGAATGGATGCATCGACTGGGATTACCGCGGCCGATGTACTGAACACCTATGACGAAAAGCAACTTGTGCGCGTGCTGCGAACTTATGGTGAAGAGAAGTTCGCTGGCCGCATCGCCGCCAAGATCGTTGCGGGGCGAGTCAATGCACCCTTTACTAATTCCACCCGACTAGTTGATCTGATTCGCGATGCAATACCGGCTCCGGCTCGTCGTACCGGCGGTAACCCCGCCAAGCGCACTTTCCAGGCTTTGCGGATCGAAGTAAATGGTGAGTTGGAGGCACTTCGAGCCGCACTGCCCGCCGCACTTGACGCCCTTTGCCTTGGCGGGCGCATCGTGGTGATGTCTTATCAGTCACTCGAAGATCGAATGGTTAAGCAGGCTTTTGCGCAAGGTGCACATCCTGATGTGCCACGCGGACTTCCGGTGATTCCGGACAACTTGATGCCTTGGTTGCACCTGCTTACCCGTGGCGCGGAGACCGCGGATGAAGCAGAGCTCGCTAGCAATCCGAGATCGGCATCGGTGCGCATTCGAGCAGCAGAGCGGGTGGCGGCATGAGTTCAACGGCCCGTAAGCACGTGGTAACCCCGGAGCCCACGGTTGATCTTGACCCAACTAGTGCCGAGGCCACGGAATATGCCACGCGCGGTGCACATGCCCGTAAGCATGCTCGGTCGAATTTGCGATTAGTGTCGCCCCTGCGCCCCGAGCGCGCCAGCCGCGGAGTATTCATTCTCTTCGTCACCGGACTGCTTGGTTTTGGCTTAATTACCATGCTCGTAATCAACACCTCGTTGGCCCAAGGCGCATTCCAGATCAGTGAATTACAGCAGGAAAAGGCGGTACTGGCTGAGCAGGAGGCGGTCCTTACCCAGGTGGTAGAGGCGGCTTCAACACCAAGTGCCCTTGAGTCTTCGGCCCGTGACCTTGGCATGGTGCCGAGTCAAAATCCGGTCTTTCTCCGGCTTTCCGATGGGGTGATTCTAGGCAACCCCAAGCCGGCCCCGGGGCGGCCGGTAACCATCCCGCTCACCGCTAGTTCTGCACTTGATACGCCAGCTGATGCCACCGCACTGGAAGCGGTAAGTGGCGAGGCGGTAGGTACCGACCTACCGATCGCGCCTGGGGAGAACTACGACCCGGCTGCGGCGGATGCGGCGAAAGCGGCCAAACCAGCAAAGGGCACTGGCAAGGACACTGGTAAAGACAAGCAGAACGAGAACTCGATGTGGACCGAGGTGCCGATTGCGGTTGGCAACATCAGCACTGATGCGGGTCTTGTCGCCAAGCCGGTGAACTGAGCAACGGTTGCGGTATGGCAAACACCTCAACTCGCCAACGCCCGAATTCGCGGACCCGAGTTGATCCACCAAATGTCGGGCGCCCGGTAGCCAACTTACGGCTTGGCAATCCTTATCGCCGTGGTGGAATCCTCACGTTGGTGGCGGTTATCGTCTTAACTATTTTCGCGGGTCGGCTTATTGACTTACAGGCCGTGCGCGGTGAATCCCTTGCGGCCGCAGCCATTGATCAAAGGTTGCGAACCGTACCGATTATGGCTGGACGAGGGTCAATAGTTGACATCAATGGTGAGCCATTGGCGGTAACGGTCGAGGCCCGGAATCTGACCGTAGATCAGACTCTGGTAACTGACCCCACCGCGGTTGCAATTGCACTGTCTCCGATTCTTGGAATTGATATCGGCGAACTTATTAGTCGATTGACCGGTGAACGTCGGTTCGTTTATGTTTCCAAGGAACTAACTCCGGATACTTGGCGTCGAATTGAGGCGTTGCGCCTGCCCGGGGTATTTAGCGAGGAGACTGCGCGTCGGATTTATCCGGGGGAGGATCTAGGTTCCAATGTCATTGGATTCGTAGGTGCTGACGGCGCTGGTGCTGGCGGTATCGAGTTCGCGTACGACGCGGTGCTCGCAGGTACTGCGGGGAGTTTGACGTTCGAACGCGGGCCGGGGGGTCGTGTTATTCCGACCGCACAACGTAAGCGAGTGGACGCAACCGCCGGTGCAAATATCCAGCTGACGATTAACCGTGACATCCAACATGTCGCACAATCGGCAATTGCTGCACAGGTTGCCGCCTCTCGGGCAGCGAGTGGCACGGTCGTGGTCATGGATCCAAGGACCGGGCAGATCCTGGCGTTGGCCGAAGCCCCAACATTTGACGCCAATAGGGCAGGGTCCGCGGCTGCGGCGGATCGTGGCAATCGGGCACTTAGTGATGTTTATGAGCCTGGCTCAACCAGCAAGGTGATGACGTTAGCGGCGGTGGTAGACCAAGGAATGGCAACCCCGTACTCAGCTTTCACGGTTCCCAGTGGCCTGAAGCGCGGTGACAAAGTTTTCCGCGACAGTGAACCCCACGGGACATTGCGGCTAACCCTTGCCGGGGTGATGGCCAAGTCCAGCAATATGGGAACCATCTTGGCGGCGGAGCGAATCGGTGGCCGCACCCTTTATGACTATCTGAAGAAATTTGGTATTGGCGAGGAGACCGGTCTAAATTTTCCTGGCGAAAGTTCAGGTAGGGTGCCCAAGTACAAGGATTGGACCGCTACTTCATTCCCGACGATCGCATTTGGGCAAGGATTGAGTGTTACCGCCGTACAGGCGGCAAGTGTTTATGCAACCATCGCTAATGATGGGTTGCGAGTGCAACCAAGTCTGGTGGCCGGGGTACTCAATGCGGACGGGTCAGTCGAGCGACCACCGGATCCAGCCGCGACTCAAGTAGTAAGCGCCGATACCGCGACGCAGGTTCGTGCCATGCTGGAGAGTGTGGTGGGTGAGGGTGGTACCGGAACTAATGCGAAAATCCCCGGGTACCGAATCGGTGGCAAGACTGGCACGGCAATGTATGTCGATCCAATATGCGGCTGCTACCGAGGTGGTGTCGTTGCTTCATTCATCGGGATGGCACCCATCGACGATGCACAACTCGTAGTAGCGGTGAGTTTGGTGAACCCCCGCATTGGGCGGTATGGCGGTGAACTTGCAGCACCGGTATTTAAGAAGGTTACGACCTACGCATTGCAGATTCAGCGGATACCTCCGACCGGTACCCGCCCAGCGAATCTGGCCTTGACCTTTGGCGGCGGGTAGGTTACATGACGGCAGTGCCGCGGCCAACACCTCGCACTACGACGCTGGCGGCGCTTTTTCCGCCAGCGGGCGGATGCACGATCATCGGTGATGCTGCGGTAGCCATCACGGGGCTGGAGCTGGATTCGCGAGAGGTGCGGCAAGGCGATTTATTCGCGGCCTTGTCCGGCCACCACACCCATGGCGCTGGCTACATAACTGCGGCCCGATCGGCTGGCGCTGCCGGCGTATTAACCGATGTAGAAACGGCGAATGCCTTGACGGCGGCCGGACTGGTTGACTTCCCGATCGTTGTTGCAACGAATCCGCGACAACTCCTCGGCACATTGGCGGCGCTGATCTACCAAAGCGCACCTGATATTTCGGCGAGTGCGGCACTTCGACTCTTTGGTGTTACCGGCACCAATGGCAAGACCACGGTAACTTATCTGGTCGAGGCTGGACTGCGAACTGCTGGGCACGAAACTGGACTTGTTGGAACGGTAGGGGTGCACATAGGCGATGAATCCCTAAGCGCCATTCGCACCACTCCCGAAGCCCCCCATTTACATGCCTTGCTTGGCGTGATGCGGGAGCGTGGAATTCAGGACGTGGTGCTGGAGGTATCAAGCCACGCGCTAATTGAGGGACGCGTCAATGGGCTTGAATTCTCGGTCACCGCCTTCACCAACTTGTCGCAAGATCATTTGGATTATCACGGCACCATGGAGGCTTACTTCATGGCAAAGGCCGAACTGTTTACCCCGCAGCGCTCAGCACTTGGCATCATCGGGGTTGACACTGTCTGGGGCCTTCGACTGGCGGCTGAGGCGACGATTCCGGTAGTGACCTGGTCCAGCCGCGGGGCGGTGGCCGATTGGCGCTTGACATCGGCAGGTGGTCGAACTCTGGTGAGTGGGCCGGGAGGTGAGAAACAAGAACTCCAAAGTCGGCTGCCGGGGGCATTTAACCAGTCCAATATCTTGTGCGCTTATGTAATGCTCAGAAGTGCTGGTGTCACTCCAGAGCATGCGGCGACTGGAATCGCTTCGGTGGTAGTGCCGGGAAGAATGGAAGTAGTCTGCACCCGCGCTGGTGTGACCGCAATTGTGGACTACGCGCACACCCCGGAAGCAGTAACTGTTGCAATCAATGGGGTGCGCGAAAATTGCACGGGGGCGCTCATCGTGGTTTTGGGAGCCGGTGGTGATCGCGACCGAAATAAGCGCGCGGAGATGGGCAAATCAGCCGCCCTGCTCGCAGATCACGTTATCGTGACAGATGACAATCCAAGATCCGAAGACCCAGCGCTTATTCGCGCTGCCATAATCAAGGGAGCCAGAGCCGTGACCGCGTCCAGCCGAGGTGAACTCGCCGCTGTCACGGAAGTTTCCGATCGCCGTGCGGCAATTGTTCAGGCGGTATCGCTGGCTCGCCGGGGTGACTTCGTGCTAGTGCTTGGCAAAGGTCACGAACTAGGGCAGGAAATCACCGGGGAAATATTGCCATTCGACGACCGCGATGAGTTACGGGAGGCATTCAACAGTGAAATTAGAGGCGACCAATGATTACCATGAGCGTCGCCAAAATAGCGACAATCGTGGGCGGCACGGCCCACCAAGTGGCTGCTTCGGCGCTGGTCAACGAAGTCGCAACAGACTCCCGGAACGCGGGGTCGGGTGCGATGTTCGTGGCTATCCGCGGCGCGAACGTGGACGGCCACGACTTTGCGGCTAGTGCCATCGAAAATGGGGCGACGGTCGTGCTTGCCGGTCGCCAACTGGATGTGCCCTGCATTGTGGTTGGGGATCCGGTGCTCGCCCTTGGTGCATTGGCGCATTGGGTACGTGAACGCAAACTTAAATGCAAGGTCATTGCGATCACCGGGTCCAGCGGCAAGACAAGTACCAAGGACCTGCTTGCCCAAGTGCTGAGCGCAGCCGGGCGCACAGTGGCGGCGGTTGGGTCATTTAATACCGAAGTCGGGGTTCCATTAACAATCTTGGAGGCTGATGAGGCTACCGAGTTCTTGGTGCTTGAAATGGGGATGCGAGGTGCCGGGCATCTGACCTATCTGACCGAGGTTGCCGAGCCGGACATCGCGGCCATCGTAAATATCGGCAGCGCGCACGTGGGTGTGGTCGGTACCAAGGAAATGGTGGCGCGCGCAAAAGGCGAAATTATCGCCACCTTGCCGCGTGCGGGATTTGCAATTTTAAATGGTGATGACCCGCTGGTCATGGAGCAAGCGTCACTTACGGTGGCGCAAGTGGTTACCTGTGGCGAGGCGCCGGGATGTGATGTGCGGGCAACCGATGTTCGTGTTGATGATCAAGCGCGGGCGTCCTTTACCCTCGAAATTGGCGCCACGAATGCTCCGATAACTTTGGAGTACCACGGTCGACATTTCGTGTCGAACGCACTCATAGTGGCTGGTGCCGCATACTCATTAGGTGTTGGCATTAACACAATCGCTATGGCGCTGCGTGCCGCCACCCCGGAAAGTAAATGGCGGATGGAAGTTCATCAGTTGTCCAGTGGTGTTACTTTGATCAATGATGCTTACAACGCCAATCCCGAGTCGGTGCGGGCCGCGGTCGATACCCTTGCGGCAATGGCCGCCGGGCGCCGGACTTGGCTGATCTTGGGTGAGATGCGCGAACTTGGTGCAGCCTCGGATGCCGAGCACGCCAAGATAGGCGACTATGCTGCCGAGCACGGGATAGATGAGCTGATGTGCGTAGGGGATGGCTCCCGCCCCGCGTATTTGCGTGCGAAGGAGCTTGCTTCGATTAACACCACTTGGGTGCCGGATCCACTAAGCGCCATCAGTGCGCTAGTGGCCGGTCTGATACCGGGTGATGTGGCGTTGATTAAGGCCTCGCGGGGCATCGGCCTAGAAGTTGTTGCTACTGCCTTGCTCGAAGCGGGTGCCGAATGAGATTAGTGGTCATCGCCGGGGCGATTGCAACGATTGTCTCCCTGATCGGCACGCCAATATTGATCAAACTATTGAGCAGACGAGGGTATGCACAGGCGATCCGGGTCTCGACGGATACCGGCAACTATCCGGACCACGAGGCGAAGCGAGGCACCCCGTCAATGGGCGGGATCGCGATCTTGGCCGGTGTACTTGCGGGCTACTTCACCACTCATTTAGTAACTTGGCGCCCGCTCACCGCGTCTGGTTTGCTGATTTTGTTTTTGATGGTTGGTCTCGGGATGGTTGGCCTGGCTGATGACTACTTGAAGATTTTCAAGCAGCGAAGTACCGGGCTGCGAGCGCGCACGAAATTAATTGGTCAGGCTGTTGTGGCACTGGCGTTCGGGTGGCTGTCACTTCAGTTTTCGGTCGATGGGAATTCACCGGCATCGATGGCGGTGTCATTCGTACGTGATACCTCCCTGGCGCTTCCGCTCGGGCTATTTTTGCTATGGGTCTGGTTCTTGGTCACCGCCACCACTAACGGGGTCAATCTAACCGATGGGCTCGATGGGCTTGCCATCGGTGCGTCAACGATGACATTTCTGGCCTATGTATTGATCAGTGTTTGGCAGTACGGTCAAAATTGCGCATTTGCTGCCACCTCAACTTGTTACTCCACCTTGAACCCATTGGATCTGTCGATTGTGGCGGCCTCTGCCGCGGGAGCCTGCTTTGGGTTCATGTGGTGGAATACCGCGCCGGCGCGCATCTTCATGGGTGATACCGGCTCCTTGGCCCTAGGGGGAGGCATCGCAGGATTGGCAATCCTTTCGCGCACGGAATTGTTACTACCCCTATTGGCCGGTCTTTTCCTGATAACCGTTTTGTCGGTTATTGGTCAGGTGGCGTCATTTAAACTCACCGGACGGCGCATCTTTCGCATGGCGCCCTTGCACCATCATTTTGAAATGCTGGGCTGGCCCGAGATCCAGATCGTGGTTCGCTTCTGGATCATTCAAGGCTTGTGTATCGGTGCTGGGCTCACCCTCTTTTATGCCGAATGGGTCCGCGCATGATCACGAAATTGGGGCGAGAGTCCGACTGGTCGAAGTATCACGTGGTTGTCGCTGGTATCGGTGTCGCCGGATATGCATGCGCAGATGCGTTGATGCAATTGGGTGCACGGGTGAGTGTTGTCGATAATGGCGCGGGGCCTAAGCAGCAAGAGCGCGCCGAAATCTTGCGTACCCTTGAGGCAGAGGTACTTCTGGGTTACACAGGCGAGGTGCCAAGTTGTGACCTATTGGTTGTTTCGCCGGGCCTTCGACCATCGAATCAACTAATTACCGGTGCTATCGCGACGGGCATCCCAGTTTGGGGCGAATTGGAACTTGCTTGGCGGCTGCGGCCAACCATCGCGCCGGCGCCGTGGCTGGTCATCACGGGCACCAACGGTAAAACGACCGCGACCATGATGTTGGAGTCGATGCTTCGGGCAGGTGGTTTAAATGCGGTGTCGGCGGGCAATATAGGCACCAGCCTCGTTGACGTAGTGATGCATGACTCCTATGAGGTGATCGCGGTAGAGGTGGGGGCCCCACAATTGCCCTTCGTACACACAATTAGTCCGCATTCGGCAGTGTGCTTAAACATTGCCGATGATCACCTCGATCATTTTGGATCTAAAGCGGCTTATGTGGCGGCCAAAGCTAAGATTTTTGAGCGTACGCAGGTAGCCGCCGTTTACAACGCCGATGACGAAGCCACTCGAGTCTTAGTGGAAGACGCGGATGTGGTTGCGGGGTGCCGTGCTATTGGCTTCACCCTCGGGGTGCCGGGACTATCAATGCTCGGTGTGGTGGACGGGGCTTTGGTCGACCGAGCATTTATCGAAAATCGTCAAGATGCGGCCCAGGAGTTGGCGCTCGCAAGTGAGGTGCAACCAAATGCTCCACATAATGTGGCCAATGCGCTAGCCGCCGCCGCTTTAGCTAGAGCCTTCGAAGTGCGGGCGCCGGCTATCTCGGCGGGCCTTCGGGCTTTCGAGCCCGCGGCCCACCGCATTGCCCAGGTGGCGACGGTAGCGGGGGTCAACTTTGTGGATGACTCCAAAGCCACCAATACCCATGCGGCCCAGACCTCGCTCCTAGCGTATCCGCGGGTTGTTTGGCTAGCTGGTGGGATGGCCAAGGGTCAGGACTTCGATGACTTAGTCCGGCAGGTGCGCGCACATTTGCGCGCCGTAATTGTCATCGGGGTGGATCAGGCGGTGATCGCCGAATCGGTGTCCCGACACGCCCCGGATGTCCCGGTCTTGAGCATGGATCGGACCGACACTGGTGTCATGCGAGAGGTCGTCGAGGCGGCCATGGGTTTCGCGAAACCGGGTGACACCGTGCTGCTAGCCCCGGGCTGTGCCTCCTGGGACATGTTCACCGATTACGGACATCGAGGTACGACTTTTGCTGATGCGGTACGCGAATTTGCGGCAACTAGATCAGGTGATGGGGTGTGACCGCCGTTGATAATGGTCGGGCGCCGGCCACCGAAACTCGGCGGTTGTCTGGTCAGATCAAATTAATACTTGACCACCCACTAAGTACCTGTTACTTGTTGATTGGCGCCTCGTTATTACTGCTCATCCTAGGCTTGGTCATGGTTTTGTCGGCCTCAAGTATTGAAAGTTATCGGGTATTTGGCTCGGCATACACCTTTGCGCAGCGGCAGGCGATGTTCGCTGTGATCGGGGTGATCGGGATGATCTTTGCGGCGCGCACCTCCACCCAATTTTGGCGGGCCATTTCTTGGTACCTGTTCGCCGGGTCGCTGGCGTTGCTGATCGCGGTCCTAATCGTTGGTGTCGAGGTAGCCGGTCAGCGCAACTGGATTGAGTTATTCGGGCCATTTAGATTACAGCCGAGTGAATTCGCTAAGTTCGCGCTTATCGTTTGGGGTGCCGACCTACTCACGCGCAAGGGTCGACTGCTCAATAACTGGAAGCATCTCTTGGTGCCCCTGCTACCGGTAGCCGGACTGATGATGATTTTGGTTCTTTTGGAAGGTGACTTCGGTAATGCGTTCGTGCTGGCGGCGATAACCTCCGGGATGCTATTTGCCATCGGCGCGCCGATGCGGCTGTTTGCGATCTTCACTGTCCTAGGGGCAGTAAGTATGTGGCTGCTCACTATCACCGCGCCTTATCGGATGGATCGATTCACTTCTTGGCTCAATCCAGGCAATGATCGCTTGGGTGTGGACTGGCAGGTGACCCAAGGCCAGTACGCATTGGGTACCGGCGGGTTTTGGGGTGTGGGACTAGGGGCAAGTCGCGAGAAGTGGGGGTCCTTGCCCGAGGCCCATACCGACTTTATTTTCCCCGTAATCGGTGAAGAACTTGGACTGGTCGGCACCTTTGCTGTTCTCGGCCTGTTCGTGATTTTGGCATTTGCGATCTTCCGACTTAGCAGAACGACCAGCGACTCATTTGTGCGGGCGGCGGCCGCGGGGGTCGGCTCCTGGATTTTAGTTCAGGCGGTTTTGAATATCGGTTCGGTTCTTGGCCTGCTGCCGATCACCGGTGTCCCGCTACCACTTGTTTCGTACGGCGGATCCTCACTGCTGCCAATGTTGGTAGCCATCGGGATGCTTCTAGCCTTCGCGCGGCAAGAACCGGCAGCCAGAACCGCACTGCGTCGCAAGTCGACGGCAATGTCACTGCGACGAAGGTAATAAGTGTCTGCGCGCCCACTTAGTGTCGTGCTCGCCGCCGGTGGCACCGCCGGGCATATAGAACCGGCACTTAATCTTGCCGATGAACTTATTGCACTTGACCCAAATACGCGCATCTGCGTGATCGGCGGGGACCGCGGTCTTGAGTCCACCTTGGTGCCTGTCCGCGGGTACCAATTGCGAAGTGTGCCATCGGTCCCGATGCCCCGGCAGCCGACCTTGGATCTCTTGCTGGTTTGGCCACGTCAGCGGGCGGCGAAGAAATTAGCCAGGGCACGGCTGCGTGAGTTGCAGGCCGACGTTGTTGTGGGGTTTGGTGGTTATGCGGCGCTCCCGACTTATCTAGCGGCTCGTGAACTTCGAATACCGGTGGTCATCCATGAAGCTAATGCGCGAGCTGGCTTGGCCAATCGGGTAGCCGCGCGGTTCACCCCACTTATTTACGTCCTTGTGCCCGGTTCGATAGCAGGGGGCAAATTAATGGGCCTGCCACTGCGTCCTGCCATTGCGCGCCTCGACCGAAGTGCCGTAAGGCCTGCGGCACTGGCGAACTTTGGCCTACCCGGTGATCAACCGGTGCTCTTAGTCTTCGGTGGATCTCAGGGGGCCCAGCGGCTAAATGCTGCGGTGGCCGGCGCTTTGCCGGGCTTACTAAGTGCCGGGATTTCGGTACTGCACTCGTACGGCTCAAAGAATCCGGCGCCCGCGAGCCAACCCGGGTACGTTCCACTTGCTTATATTGAACAGATGGATCTGGCTTATGCGGCCGCTGATCTAGCCATTACTCGCGCGGGTGCGATGACCTGTGCTGAGTTATCAGCTGTTGGTCTGCCGGCTATCTATGTGCCGCTACCGATAGGTAATGGCGAGCAGCGGCTCAATGCCTTGCCGATTGTCGAAGCAGGGGGTGGGCTTTATGTTGCCGACGATGTTTGCACCGCGGAGTGGCTGAACGAAGCGGTGCCACCGCTAATACACGATCGCGAGAAGTTAGCGGCGATGGGTGCTGCCGCGGCGGGTTTGGGTGACCGGGATGCCGGGCGACAATTCGCTGAAGTCATTGCCAGAGTAGCCATCACACACTTAGGGGTCGGCAGATGACGGCAGCACGGAGTTCAACCGATCTTGGCCGGGTACACATAGTTGGGATTGGTGGTGCCGGCATGTCGGGCATCGCGCGCATCATGGTGGCGCAAGGGGTGCAGGTATCCGGCAGCGATGCCAAGGATTCCAGGCGCATGCATGCGCTTCAAGCCATTGGTGTCAAGACCCACGTAGGCCATGATGCGGGCTTGGTCGCTGGGGTGGATACCTTGGTGTATTCGACGGCGATTCCCCCCGAGAACCCCGAGCGGGTGGCCGCTGAAGCAAATGGCATCCGAGTTCTCACGCGTGCTGATGCGCTGGCGTTTGTCATGCGGGGGAGCCGAACTGTTGCGGTATCAGGAGCACATGGCAAGACCACGACCACCTCGATGCTGACCGTTGCCCTCCAGCACTGTGGCGCCGATCCATCATTTGCGATCGGAAGTGAGCTAAATGAGTCCGGATCCAATGCCCATCTAGGCAGTGGCGATATTTTCGTGGTTGAGGCCGACGAGAGCGACGGAACCTTTCTAAAACTTGGCCCAACGGCGGCCATTGTCACGAACGTCGAAGCCGACCACTTGAACTATTGGGGCAACTTCGAGGCCATTGAGGAAGCCTTCGTTGATTTTGCCTTGCAGGTGAGCACCCGCTTTGGATTTATCGTCGTGTGTATCGATGACGCAGGGGGTGCTCGGTTAGCTGAGCAGGCTCGGGCCATGGGTGTTGACGTGCGCACCTATGGGGAGTCGGCGACAGCCGACTACCGGTTGGTCGATGCGATGTTGGTTGATCGAGGTTGGCACTTCAAGATCGAATATGCCCAAGATGTCATTGGCAGGATCGGATTGCAGGTACCGGGCAAACATAATGCACTAAATGCGACGGCTGCATTTGTCACCGCGATTGGCTTAGGCTTTGACCCGCAATTAGTCCAGGTGGGCCTCGGCGGGTTCAGCGGCACCCGGCGCCGATTCGATTTCAAGGGTGAAATCGGTGGGGTCAGGGTTTTTGATGACTATGCCCATCATCCAACGGAAATCGCGGCAACCTTGACCGCCGCTCGCGATGTTGCTGGCTCGGGCCGGCTCATTGTGGCCTTTCAAGCCCACCACTACTACCGCACGGCTATGTACCTCAAGGAGTTTGGTGCGGCACTGGGCTTAGCCGATGACGTTGTTGTACTTGAAGTTTTCGCGCCGGGTGAAACCCCGATCCCGGGGATCAGCGGCCTGGCGATGGCAGCACAGGTGCCGCTGGATCCAGCGCATGTGATTTTTGAACCATCATGGTCCGCGGTGGCTGGACGACTAGCCGATCGGGCCAGGCCGGGCGACATTGTCATGACTTTGGGCGCCGGGGATATCGGGCTGATCGGACTGGAGATCTTGGACATCTTGCGGGAGCGAAAGTGAGCGCTCCGGTAATCCCATTAGCTAACCAGGGCCGTGCCAAAAGCCCGCGTCGAAGTCGGCGCGGGTTGTGGGCTGTCGGGTTGGCGCTCATTGCAACCGCGGTGCTTTGGCTGGTTTGGTTTTCCTCGGTTTTCGCGGTTCGTGATGTTCGGGTAATCGGGGTCACCGGGAGCCCAGCCGCTTCAGTTTTGGTAACCGCCGCGGTGCCTCTCGGGGCGCCCTTGGCTCAACTCGATGCCGATGGCGCGACCGCGCGGATCTTGGGCCTTACGTGGGTTGGCGCCGTCGAGGTGCGTCGTGGTTGGCCTAATGAAGTTATATTGGTGGTTGAGCCGAGGGCGGCTATTGCCATCCAACTTGGCACCGGCCGGGGCGTTGATGCCAGCGGCATCGCTTTTTATTCACCGCTGCCACTGGCTAAGGATTTGCCGGCCATCGACGCCGACGGTGTTGGACTCACCGCCGCCGTGTCCATCTGGCAGTCCTTGCCCGATGAGCTACGGGGCAAAGTTGTTGGGGTTTCGGCGAGTACTCGAGACGATGTCGAACTTGTTTTGAAGTCCGGTGCCAAGGTGCGCTGGGGGAGTGCGGAGCAGGGCGAGCTAAAGGCCCAGGTGCTGGCAGCCCTGCTGCAACGACGGGCTGAGTTTTATGACGTTTCCGCCCCCGAACTGCCAACAACGCAACAGGAAAAGGCCGGTTGACTCTGGGGGTTTGGGGTGAGTTTTCCTGTTATTTAGGGGTGGCCGAAAAGAAATCACCCCCCCGCCTTGCGCAACACCCGTCCCACCCTCTACCCTCCCGCCGGTTGTAAACAGGCCGATAGCTCACCTTGAACTTGAGGTTGAGACTTTGGCTTGGGAAGGCAGCGTTCGAGGTAACCGCCTTGAACATGACGGAAAGGACGAGACGCCGTGGCGGCTCCACAGAATTACCTAGCAGTGATAAAGGTTGTTGGTATCGGCGGCGGCGGGGTGAACGCGGTTAACCGGATGATCGAGGTCGGGCTCAAGGGTGTTGAGTTCATTGCCATCAATACCGATGCGCAGGCGCTGTTGATGAGCGACGCGGACGTCAAACTCGATATCGGTCGTGAGTTGACCCGAGGCCTGGGCGCTGGCGCTGATCCAGTGGTGGGCAACAAGGCCGCCGAGGATCACATCCAAGAAATTGAAGAGGTGCTAAAAGGCTCCGACATGGTTTTCGTGACCGCCGGTGAAGGCGGCGGGACGGGTACTGGCGGCGCGCCGGTTGTGGCTCGGGTGGCCCGGTCCCTTGGCGCACTCACCATTGGTGTGGTCACGCGACCATTTGGTTTCGAAGGTCGCCGCCGCCAGGCGCAGGCTGAAACCGGAATAGAAAGTTTGCGCTCTGAAGTCGACACCTTAATCGTTATTCCGAACGACCGACTGCTGTCGCTTTCCGATCGCAATATCAGCGTGATCGATGCGTTCCGGCAGGCAGACCATGTCTTACTCCAAGGTGTGTCTGGCATCACCGATCTGATCACCACGCCGGGCTTGATCAATTTGGACTTCGCAGATGTCAAGAGCGTCATGCACGGAGCCGGTTCGGCCCTCATGGGTATCGGCTCGGCACGCGGTGAAGATCGGGCGGTTGAAGCCGCCGAGAAGGCAATCTCTAGCCCATTGCTGGAAGCCGGCATTGATGGCGCCCACGGGGTGCTGCTGTCGATTTCCGGTGGTAGTGATCTAGGCCTGTTTGAAATCAATGAGGCCGCCCGGTTGGTCAGTGATGCTGCGCATCCAGATGCCAACATCATTTTCGGTGCGGTTATCGACGACACCTTGGGCGATGAGGTGCGCGTTACCGTCATCGCTGCAGGATTCGATGGTGGGGAGCCGCCGGCCCGCAAGGGCACTGCCGCCTCGACCAGGCGCACCGACGACACCGGTTCCATGCCGGAGGTCACCGGCGAGATACCGGTGGTTACGTCACCACCGGCGCGGCCGGTTCAGCAACCGCGCACCGTCATCTTCGACGACGCCGAGGACGGCCTAGATGTGCCTGACTTCCTGAAATAACCGAACCAAATGAAAATTGTCACAGGCCAATTCGGCTCGGTGGCACCCGGTGGCCGCTCAGCAATCTGGGCGGCCACCGGTCGGTTAGGTGGTCACAGCCGGCCCCCGTTTGATGAACTCAATCTGGCAAGTTACGTCGGGGATGAACCACCGACGGTAAAAGTGAATCAACAGATTGCGGCCCAGAGCATTGGTCTGGACTTGGCTAGTCTGGTGATCATGGAAGGTGTGCACGGAGCCAAGGTGGCGGTGGTGGATCGAGGCGGGCCGCCGCCCCAAGGTGCGGGCGGTTTTGATGCACTCGTCACCACGACCCCGGGTCTGGGTTTAGTAACACTCGGGGCCGACTGTGTGCCCATCGTCCTTGCCGATCCCACCAACTCGGTAATTGGTGCGGTGCACTGCGGCTGGCGTGGTCTAGTCGCGGGGGTGGTGCCGGCGGCGCTGGCCCAAATGCACATACTCGGCGCGGACCAGGTGCACGCGGTGATCGGGCCATCGATCTGCGCTAACTGCTACCCGGTGCCGCCAGAGCGGGTGGCAGCAGTGGTAGCTGCCCTACCGGAAGCGATTTCAGCTGCCGCCTGCCCGGAGTCGAAAGTCGTCTGCCTTGATGTCGGAGCCGGCGTCCGCGCCGAGTTGGCCGCAGCCGGGGTAATAGTGACCACACTCGAGGGCTGCACAGCCCAATCCACCGGTTTGTTCTCCTACCGCCGTGACGGCCTTACCGGTCGTCAAGGGATGCTGGTTCGACTATGAGCCTAGATCGCAAGGCGCAGTTGGCTGGCAATCTCGCTGCGGTGAATACGCGAATTGACCAGGCGTGTGTGGCGGCCGGCCGGGACCGGGCCGGGGTGCGCTTGATCGTGGTGACTAAGACTTTCCCGGCAAGTGATTTGCAGCTGCTGGCCACCTTGGGGGTGCGTGATTTTGGTGAAAATCGCGATCAGGAAGCCAAGGCCAAGTGGGCAGCATGTGCTCAACTGCCGGTGAGCTGGCACTTAGTTGGCCAGCTCCAACGCAATAAAGTCAATTCGGTGCTCAAGTGGGCCGATGTCGTCCAGACCGTAGATCGCCTCGAGCTGGCGGTAGCCCTCGATAGCGCGGCGGAACGGCTCGGGCGACGCCTGTGCGTGCTGGTTCAAGTTGCCCTAGACATCCCGGTCCAAAGTGCCCGCGGGGGCTGCGGGCCAGCCGGGGCCTTGGCATTGGCCGAAAAGGTGCTGGAGCTTTCGCACCTCGACCTGTGCGGAGTTATGGGCGTGGCGCCCGTGCAGGGGGAGCCGGCGGCAGCCTTCAACAGGCTGGCCGAGGTGTCGCGGGCAATTCAAGGGCTCGCACCGTGGGCCGACCAGATCTCGGCCGGGATGAGTGGGGATCTAGAGGCTGCCATCGTCAACGGCGCGACACAAGTCCGCATTGGGGGCGCAGTGCTGGGGAACCGGCCCGCACTGCCGTAAGGTCCAAGAGTTACAGAGTGCAAAAATGATGTGGAGGACGACGTGGCTGGCGGGATGCGCAAGATGGCCGTCTACCTAGGTTTAGTTGAGGACCCCGAGGTAGCGGATTATGACGACTATGACGATGTACGCCGCGATGTGCGAACCCGCGACACCCGATCTGGTGACCGTGAGGGCTATGGGGATTACCCAGACGATCGCACCTCCCCCCGAAATGTCCGTTCGGTTTCGCAGCCGCGCGCGGTTCGAACTTTCCGCGGTGACGATGAGCCCGTTCCGCGCAGGCCGGCGGCGCCAGGGATGGCCGACATTAGTCGCATCGAGACAATCCATCCACGGAGTTACAACGATGCCCGCCGGATTGGTGAGGAGTACCGCGAAGGTGTCCCGGTCATCATGAATCTTTCGGAGCTTGACGACAGCGACGCCAAGCGCATCATCGATTTTGCGGCCGGGCTGGTATTTGGCCAACGAGGTGCCATCGAGCGGGTGACCAACAAAGTCTTTCTACTCTCACCGGTAAATGTGGATGTCGGAGAGGCAGCGCGCCAGCAGTTAGCGCAGGATGGTTTCTTCAACCAAAGCTAGACTTGAGTTGGGGTTAGAAATTATTAGGGGAGTCTTAAAATGAGCGGCATCGGGCAGCTGCTTGCGACGGTACTTTGGATCTACTGGCTGCTTTTCATCGTGCGGATAGTTTTCGACTTAGTTCAATCATTCGCCCGATCATGGCGACCACGGGGTCCAATTTTATTACTGGCTGAGGCCATCTATACGGTCACCGACCCGCCACTTCGCATCCTTCGACGAGTGATACCGCCACTTCGCCTTGGTGCGGTTCAGTTCGATCTGGCTTTCTTGGTCATTTTAATCTTGCTCCAAGTGTTGATTAATTTTGCGCTGATGATCTAAGAGTGCACCTCTAGTGCGCTGATAAGGAGGTGCGGATGCCCTTGACCCCCGCCGAAGTGCGCGCAACTCAATTTGCAACCACGAGGGTGCGTTCCGGATATGACGTTGATGAAGTCGACGCGTTTCTTGACATCGTTGAGTCAGATATCGGCAGACTCAGTGCGGACTTGCTGAAGTCCCGAGATGAGGCCGCGGTTCTGCGGACGCAGTACGACCAACTGCAATTACGGCTGCGAGCCGCCGAACTTGAGTTGGCGGCGGCGAAGGCGAAGATCTCTACCGCGAATCCGCAGGATATCCGGCACGACACCGTGGAGATTGCTCGACCAGATATTGGGCAATTTACCGGTGATGGCGCCGCTGCACTGGCAATTGCGCAGGCGACCGCGGACGAAATAATTGGTTCGGCACGCAGGCAGGCGCGAGGAATCCGTACCGAAATGCGTAGCCAACTAGAGGCACAACTTGCAGAACTAAATAAGTCAGACGCTACCGATACGTAGTTCGATCTTCGTCTCGGGCACTTCGACCGCGGTGATCGCAGCCTCGGGCCAGTCGCCGTCAACTTGATTCAGGTGAAGTGCCAGTACTTCAGCCCCAATCATGTCTCCGTGCTCGGTCATCGCCTCGAGCACATCGTTATCAGTACTCGTCCAGTAGACGCTGATGCGATCTGCGACATCAAGTCCAGAGGTCTTGCGTGTCTCCTGAATGGCGCGCACGATTTCCCGTGCTAGTCCAGCTCGGCGCAGCTCATCAGTGATGGTGAGGTCTAGGGCGATGCTCTCACCGGCATCCGCGGCGACGGCCCAGCCCGCGCGCGCGGTCTCGGTGATCACGAGGTCGGCCTCGGTGAGATTTACCTCACCGATACCGACGACGAGCAAGGTGGCCGATTTCGCACTCCGCATGGCCGCGAGTAGCGCGGCGGGATCCTCGGCCCCGATAGCCCCAGCTACGGCGGGGGTTTGATTGCCGAAACGTTGCCCAAGGGAGCGAAAGTTGGCTTTAACGGTGGTTTCGATGAAACCGGAACCACCATCATCAAGGGATTCGACCGTGCTGATATTTAGTTCCTCACAGACTTGATCCCGTAATTGTTGCGAGAGCTCAGACCAACCGGGGGCAGATACCAAGGCCCGCCCAAGGGGTTGGCGGGTACGCACCCCGCTTGATGCGCGTGCGGCCCGGCCGAGTTCGACAATTCGGCGAACAAGAGCCATATCGGTGCCAAGGCGCTTATCGATTTCCGAGGCGGTGACTTCCGGCCAACTTGCGAGGTGCACGGATTTGGGCGCATCGGGGTCGGTGCTGCGAAAGAGGTCTTGCCAAACACGTTCTGTGATGAAGGGGGTGAACGGGGCGAGGCACAAGGTGGCAGTGCGCAGGGCTTCGTGCAAGGTGGCCAAGGCAGCCGGGTCGCCATCCCAAAAGCGGCGCCGGGATCTGCGCACATACCAATTGGAAAGATTGTCAATGAAGGTCGACAATAATCGGCCGGCGAGTTGGGTATCGAATTTCTCCAGGGCCGCATCCACGTCACGGGCGAGTTGGTTTGCTTCCGAGAGCACCCAACGGTCGATGACCGGGCGCTGTGACGGTGCAGGTGCAAGATCGACCGGCTCCCACTTCGAAAGCCTGGCATATAGCGACAGGAAGGAAACGGTGTTCCAATAGGTCAGGAGGGTTTTGCGCACCACATCGCCAATCGCAGCGTGCCCAACACGGCGCGCCTGCCAAGGTGAGCCGCTTGCCAGCATGAACCAGCGCAAGGCATCGGCTCCGTGTTCGTTCATCAAACCAATCGGCTCGAGCACATTGCCAAGATGCTTGGACATCTTGCGACCGTCCTCGTCGAGAATGTGGCCGAGGCAAACAACATTTTTATAGGACGACTCTTCGAAGACCAATGTCCCGATGGCCATCAGGGTGTAGAACCATCCGCGTGTTTGATCTATCGCCTCGCAGATGAAGTCAGCCGGATATTGGTTCCGGAAGGTTTCCGCATTTTGTAGGGGGTAGCCGACAGCGGCAAATGGCATTGCACCCGAGTCGTACCAACAGTCAATAACCTCAGGTACGCGCCTTGCGGCGAGCCCGCAGGTGGGGCAGGGCATGGTGATGTCGTCGACATATGGCCGGTGCGGGTCGATGGAACTTACATCTTTACCGGCGAGTTCACTTAGTTCGGCCATCGAGGCAACGGCGGTGAGGTGCCCATCTGGGCACCGCCAAATTGGCAGCGGCGTGCCCCAATAGCGGTTACGCGACAGTGCCCAATCGACGTTGTTGTTCAACCAGTCGCCATAGCGGCCCCACTTGATGCTGGTAGGAAACCAATTGGTTTGTTCGTTTTGGGCCAGGAGTTGATCCTTGATGGCGGTGGTCTTGATGTACCAAGAGGGCTGCGCGTAATAGATCAGCGGTGTGTGGCAGCGCCAGCAATGTGGGTACGAGTGCTCGTAGTCCACATGTTTGAACATCAAGCCGGATGCTTTTAAGGTCCTGATGAGGCCGGCGTCGGCTTTCTTGAAGAACTCACCGCCAACCACGGGGATAGCCGGGGCGAAATGGCCGTCGGGCATAACCGGATTCACCACTGGTAACCCATAGGCGCGACAAGTAATTAAGTCCTCGGCACCGAAAGCGGGTGCTTGATGTACTAAACCGGTGCCATCCTCGGTAGTGACATAGTCGGCGAGAACCACGTAATGCGCATCAGGGATTTCAACATAGTCAAATGGTCGCTGGTAGGTGAGGTTTTCAAGTTCAGTGCCGGTCATTGTGGCCAAGACAGTTATTGGCTCTTCGAAGATCTGCTCGAGCAGCGCGGTTCCCACCACGAGGGTTTCGCCGGCTGCCGTTTTCACCACGGCGTAGTCGGCGGTGGGTTTCGCCGCGATGGCGGTATTGGCCACCAAGGTCCAAGGTGTTGTTGTCCAGACTAGGAATGCGGCGCCTGGGTAACGCTCAAGGAATTCAGCATTGGTCACCGGGAACCGCACATATACCGAAGGGTCGATAACGCTTTCGTAGCCTTGGGCGAGTTCATGATCAGATAGGCCGGTGCCGCAGCGCGGACAATAAGGCGCCACCCGGTGATCTTGAACTAGTAGGCCCTTGTCAAAAATCTGCTTGAGCGACCACCAAACACTTTGTATGTACTCCGGGTCCATGGTCCAGTAGGCGGCATCGGTGTCAACCCAGTAGCCCATACGCCTGGTCATCTCGGTGAATTCATCGACGTGCCTAAGTACCGACTCGCGGCAGCGGGAGTTGAACTCCGCCACCCCATAAGCCTCGATATCCTGCTTGCCGGTGAACCCAAGTTCCCTTTCGACGAAAAGTTCAACCGGGAGGCCGTGGCAATCCCAGCCGGCCTGGCGGGGGACGTGGAAGCCCTTCATGGTCCGGTAGCGCGGAAAGACGTCCTTGAAAACCCGGGCCTCAACATGGTGGGTGCCGGGGGTGCCATTGGCCGTTGGTGGGCCCTCGTAGAAGACCCAGGGGGGTTTGCCCTGACTTTGGGCCACCGAGGCGGCGAAAACGCCCTCCCGCTCCCACATTGCCAGTACCTCGTGCTCCAGCGCAGGCAGGTCAACCTGAGCTGGGACGGGCCGGTACATAAAGATCCTTTCCGAAGTTAGGCGATGGTTCGAGTAATAGTCAGGATATCGGCCCGATTACTGGCCCAAGTGGCCCGCTGCGGCGCGGTGCGGTTGGATCTGGGCCTTGGGCATCTATAGTCCGGCACGATCAAGGTCTGAGGTAGGGGGCATGGTGGCCACAAAGAAAGTAATGCCGGCTAAGAATAAGAAGGCGCCGGCGAAGAAGGCGGTCCCGGCTAAGAAGGCGCCGGCGAAGAAGGCGGTCCCGGCGAAGAAGGCGGTCCCGGCTAAGAAGGCGCCGGCGAAGAAGGCGGTCCCGGCTAAGAAGGTGCCGGCGAAGAAGGCGGTCCCGGCTAAGAAGGCGCCGGCGAAGAAGGCGGTCCCGGCTAAGAAGGCGCCGGCGAAGAAGGTGCCGGCGAAGAAGGCGGTCCCGGCTAAGAAGCCGTTAGCGGGCCAAAAGCAGCCGGTGAAGAAACCGGTGGTGCGTAAGCGGCCGGTAGTTCGGGAGGATGAAACCCCATGGACGGCAGCGGAATTACGTGAGGTGCGCGCCGGATTGGGCCTAGAGGTGATGCGCCTGGAAGAGGAAATAATCTCGGCAGAGGAAGGCCTCGTGGCCCTGATTCAAGATTCCGGTGATGGTGCAGGTGATGACCAAGCAGATGCCGGTAGCAAGACTTTTGAACGTGAGCACGAGATGTCCCTGGCGAATAATGCCCGCGACATGCTGCTGCAGGTGCACCATGCCCTAGCTCGGATAACTGACGGCACTTACGGCGTTTGTGAGTCCTGCGGTAAGCCCATCGGCAAGTACCGACTGCAGGCGTTCCCGCGGGCGACTTTGTGCCTTGTTTGTAAACAAGCCGAGGAGCGCTACTAAGAGCCCGAAGTGCTGGCACCGTGAAGTCAGGTGGCCGCAGCCCCCGTAGAGTGTCAGGGTGACTTCGCGCAATATCAACTCGAAAAGCATAATCGTACTTGCGATGGTTGCGGTGACCGTGATAGCTCTTGATCAGTGGACGAAAAACTGGGCGGTTTCCACTATGCGCCCGCGCATGGTGACAGCTGGCGAGGGCCCGATCCAGTTGGCGGGCACCTGGTTGCAATTGACTTACACTGAAAATACCGGTGCGGCTTTTAGCCTGGGTACCGGTGTGACGTGGATCTTTTCGTTGATTGCCATCATCGTGGTCATCGTCATCATTCGCACCGCGACGCGCCTTGGAAGTATGTGGTGGGCCGTTGCGCTCGGTGGCTTACTCGGCGGTGCCATCGGCAACCTCATCGATCGGCTGACCCGGGCACCTGGGGTGGGCCGGGGGTACGTCGTCGATTTCATCCAACTGCCATATTGGCCGGTGTTCAACGTTGCGGATATGTGTGTAGTTGGTGCTGCCATCCTCATGGTTGCACTAACGCTATTTGGCGTGGATTACAAAGGGACGCCGGTCTCGGTGGCTGCCACCAAATGACCGCTCACTTCACAACCACCCGGCAAATCGAGGTGCCCGAGGGCTTGACCGGGGAGCGGGTAGACATTGCCCTGATGCGGCTGCTCGGTCTGTCCCGAACCCGCGCCGGGGAGTTAGTCGGTCAGAACGGAGTGCTGGTCGACGGCCGGCCGGTAACCAAAGGTGATCGACTCCAGCCCGGCGCGATACTGCAAATCGACACTGAATTACTTAATGAGCAGGTACTAACCGGTGGCGCGGGTGGCTTCGAAAGTAGCGCTGACCCAGGGCTTGGGGTGCTTTTTGCGGACGATGACGTGGTCGTTATCGATAAGCCGGTCGGTGTGGCCGCCCATCCAAGCCCAGGTTGGACCGGCCCGAGCGTTACCGGCGGCCTAGCAGCCGCTGGGCACCAGATCGCAACGTCGGGGGCGGCTGAGCGGCAGGGCGTGGTGCACCGGCTCGATGTTGGCACCTCGGGGTTGATGATGGTGGCCAAGAGTGAGCGCGCCTATTCCAGTCTAAAAAGGCAATTTAGGGAGCGCACAGTTGACAAGATGTACCACGCGGTGGTGCAGGGGCTCCTAGATCCATTACGGGGCACCATTGACGCGCCAATTGACCGGCACCCCACCCAGGACTATCGGTTTGCGGTGGTCAGCGGCGGTAAGCCGAGTATCACGCACTATGAAACTTTAGAGGGATTTTCCCATGGCTCCTTGGTTCAGATCCACCTCGAAACCGGTCGAACCCACCAAATTCGGGTGCACACTTCCGCTATGCGGCACCCTTGTGTCGGTGACCTGACATATGGTGCAGATCCGGTGCTGGCAGCGAAGTTGGGGTTGAAGCGACAGTGGTTACATGCGGTGCGGTTGGGGTTCAAGCATCCGGGCAGCGGGGAGTGGATTTGCGTCGAAAGTCAATATCCAGCTGATCTGAAGGTGGCGCTGGGGCGCCTGCAGGAAGGCGCATGACCGGAAAGTTAAGGTGGGTAAATGACTGAGGATCCGTTTGTACATCTACATGTGCATACCGAATTCTCAATGCTGGATGGAGCTGCGCGCCTTGGGGATTTAATGTACGAGGCAGCCAAGCTCAACATGCCAGCCATCGCCATGACTGATCACGGCAATCTCTACGGTGCCTACGACTTTTATAAAACCGCGCGCGAGCATGGCGTAAAGCCAATTATCGGACTAGAGGGCTACTACGCGCCGCAGGGGCGGTTCGAGCGCCGACCATTTGATTTCGGTGGCGGATTCGACGAAGGCACTCCGGAGGACCCAACCGCCGGTCGCGGAAAATTCAGTTACACCCATATGACTTTGTGGGCGGAAAACACCGCGGGGCTGCATAACCTGTTTAGACTTTCGTCACTTGCGAGTCTGGAGGGTTACTACCACAAGCCGCGCTTTGACCGAGAACTCTTGGAAAGATACGGCAAGGGACTTATCGGCACTACCGGTTGCCCGAGTGGTGAGGTTAATCGGTGGCTACAAGCCGGCCAATATGAGAAGGCACTGGCCGCAGCCGCCGACTTCCGCGACATCTTGGGGGCGGGTAACTATTTTTGCGAGGTAATGGAGCACGGACTCGCAATTGAGCAACGGTTCCGCGAGGATCTGCTACGGATAGCGCACACCTTAGAACTACCGATAGTTGCCACCAATGACCTGCATTATGTGCACGCGGCTGATGCCGCGACCCATGATGTGCTGCTTTGCATAGGCACCCGTACGACAATGGATGATCCGAAGCGTTTTAGATTCAATTCACAAGAGTTTTACCTGAAGAGTTCACAGGAGATGCGCACCCTTTGGCGTGAAATTCCAGAGTCCTGCGATAACACGCTCTTGATTGCCGAACGCTGCAATGTTGAGTTCGCCGAAGGTGCGAACTTGATGCCGCAATCGCCGGTGCCCGAAGGTGAGTCAGAGGAGTCTTGGCTGGTTAAGGAGGTCGAAATCGGCTTACATCATCGTTTCGGCGCCACCATCCCCGAAAACGTTCGCGCGCAAGCCACCTATGAAGTCGGGGTAATTTGCCAAATGGGGTTCCCGGGCTATTTCCTCGTGGTCGCCGACCTGGTGCGATTCGCCAAGACCAATGGGATTCGAGTGGGCCCAGGCCGTGGCTCGGCCGCCGGTTCGATGCTGGCCTATGCCCTAGGTATCACCGACCTTGATCCGATTCGCCATGGGTTGCTGTTCGAACGATTTTTGAATCCGGAGCGGGTCTCGATGCCCGATATTGATATTGACTTCGATGAACGTCGCCGTTCCGACATGATCCGGTACGCGACCGATAAATACGGTGAAGCCCATGTTGCTCAAATCATCACTTATGGATCCATCAAGGCCAAGGCCGCTATCAAAGACAGTGCGCGGGTGTTGGGTTACCCCTATGCACTTGGTGATCGCATCACCAAGTCCATGCCGCAGGCGGTTATGGGCAAGGACATCTCACTAGCCGGTGTATTTGACCCGAAGGATGCTCGCTACAGCGAGGCTGCCGAATTTCGAGCCTTATACGAGGGCGATGCCGAGGCAAGGCGAATTGTCGATACCGCTCGCGGTCTTGAGGGTTTGAAAAGACAACCCGGTGTTCATGCCGCCGGAGTTATTTTGTGTCGGGAACCATTAATGGACGTGATTCCGGTATGGCGTCGCGATCAAGATGGTGCCATCATCACTCAATTTGATATGGGTGCCTGCGAGGCGCTTGGTTTGCTGAAGATGGATTTCCTTGGGCTGCGCAACCTGACGGTTCTTGATGATTGCCTGAAGTACATCGAGGGGAATAGATCCGAAGTCGTGGTGCTCGAGGACCTAACCCTTGATGATGCCTCAACCTTTGAGTTGTTGGCACGCGGCGACACACTTGGGGTATTCCAGCTTGACGGCGGCCCGATGCGCGCACTGCTTCGGTCAATGCAGCCAGATAGTTTCGGGGATATCTCCGCGGTCTTGGCCCTTTATCGACCCGGGCCGATGGGCGCTAATGCGCACAATGACTATGCCGACCGAAAAAATGGCCGCAAGCCGGTGCTGCCGATTCACCCCGAGCTAGCGGAACCACTTGCGCAGATCCTTGGCGACACGTACGGCTTGATTGTCTACCAAGAGCAGGTCATGGCCATCGCCCAGAAACTAGCTGGGTATTCCCTAGGCAAAGCCGATCTATTACGGCGGGCGATGAGCAAGAAGAAGCGCGAAATCCTGAAGAAGGAATTCGTACCATTCGAGGCCGGTATGCACGCCAATAATTTCTCCGATGAAGCGATCGCGCGGCTATGGGAAATCTTGGTGCCATTTTCTGACTACGCCTTCAATAAGGCACACACCGCGGGCTACGGGATGGTCTCCTATTGGACCGCCTACCTAAAGGCTAACTATCCAGCTGAGTACATGGCCGCACTGCTTACCTCGGTCAAGGATGATAAGGATCGTTCGGCGATCTACCTAAATGAGTGCCGTCGAATGGGAATTAAAGTTCTGCCTCCCGATGTGAATGATTCGGATTTTGACTTCACCCCACGGGGCACCGATATCCGTTTTGGGCTATCGGCGATCCGAAATGTGGGCGGTAATGTTGTGGATGCCATAATTGCTACCCGGCGCCGAGTGGGTCGATTCGAAAGCTTCCATGATTTCATTGCAAAAGTCGAAGTCTCGGTTTGCAATAAGCGGGTAGTTGAGTCGCTAGTAAAAGCAGGGGCTTTTGACTCCTTCGGGCATACCCGCAAGGGCTTGGTGCAAGTGCACGAAGAGGTTGTCGATGCTGCGGTCGATATCAAGCGCGCTGAGGCAATTGGTCAATTCGATCTTTTTGGTGGCCTCGAAGCCCAAGGTCATTCGGCCCTCGTGCCCCAGCTCGAGATTTCGTTGGGGGAGTGGGAGAAATCCGTACTTTTGGCACATGAGCGCGAAATGCTCGGGCTGTACGTATCTGATCATCCCCTGCACGGTGCCGAGCGCGCCTTGGCGGGGCTCACCGATCGATCAATAGCCGAGCTATTTCATGATGAAAGAGCCGATTCAAGTGCGGCAACCATTGGCGGTCTCATCACCAGTGTGCAGCGCAAGACTACCAAGCAGGGCTCGTCATGGGCGATCATCACGCTGGAGGATCTTGAGGGTTCGGTTGAGATCATGGTTTTCCCACAGACCTACCAGCCGGTTAGCACGTCCCTTGTCGAAGACGTAGTCGTGGTGGTCAGGGGGCGAGTCGATCGCAGTGATGACGATGGCGTTCGCGTGGTAGCAATAGATATCTCGGTGCCGGATTTAAGTGAAGCCGCTACCGGTCCATTGCGTCTTACGATGCCAGCAACTCGCTGCATCCCACCCTTGGTTGAAAAACTTAAGGAGATACTCGCGGGCCATCCCGGTACCACTGAAGTAAATCTGCACCTGACCGGTGGGGTGAGCACCACCGTGTTGCGGCTCGATGACAAATTGCGGGTTACGCCTTCCTCGTCACTTTATGGGGATCTAAAGGCACTACTCGGCCCGACCTGTTTGAATTAACTTCCCAACTCGACCGGAGTCTGATGTCTTTCCTACGTCGAACGTCTGCGGTCGTTGTCGCCGGTGTCGCAGTTGGCGCGGTGAGCGGGTTAGCACTCGGGGTCATTTGGTGGCGGTCGGCACCGCGGGTGCCGTTGGTGGTGCGATCTGGCGCGACCTATCCGGCCAACTATCAGTCGGACGGGTATATGGCCGCGGATGTTTCCTTTGCGGTGCTAGCGCTCTTCGCGGGGCTGGCCGTAACCATCGGACTGCTTGTCATGCGTCGGGAGCATCCGCTGTCGGTATTGGTTGCCGGCCTACTCGCCGGCGGTGTCGGATCACTTCTCATGTGGTTTGTTGGTGGCCGGCTTGGGTCGGTAGATATAGCCGGATTGGTGGCTACCACCATGGATGAAGAATTAATCGAAGCCCCACTTAAGGTTTCGATGCCCGCCTTGCTCCTGGTGTGGCCAATTACCGCAGCCATCGTTATTTTTGCAGTGTCTTTCGCCGATTGGTGGGGTACGGCTAAGAAAAACGCGCGATCGGGCCGTTAATGGCATCGGTGATTTTGATCAAGTCGCTCGGACATAAACCAATTTGCATGCCGCGGACCCCGCCGGATACATACATGGTGTCTAAGTCTTGAGCACTGATGTCGAGAACCGTGCTTAGTTTCCGCTTTTGTCCGATGGGGCTGATGCCGCCCACTACGTAACCGGTAATTCGCTCCGCTACCTTTTGATCTGCTAGCGCTGCTCTGCGGCCACCGCAGCTGGCCGCGTGCGCCTTCAGGTCCAACATTGAGTTGACCGGCACTATTGCCACTGTTGGCAGATCATCTACATCAACGATTAGCGTCTTAAATACCTTGGCAGGATCAAATTGCAAAGCGGTAGCAGCTTCGGTGCCGTAGGCCCGCTGCCTAGGATCATGCTCATAGTTGTGCACCGTGAAGGTGATCCCCGCGACGGTGAGGGCGACGGTAGCGGGGGTGCCGGTGCCAGCACGCTTGCCGTTTCGCAGGTTCCTTGCCATTTTCCCGGTCGGTTTTCGCGGTCAATTTGGATAGTCGATAGCAGGTAACAGATCGATTGCTGGAACCGCGGACAAAGCTGAGATAAGTGCATTCTCGCGCGCCAGTAACTCACTCGCCAAGGTTAGGCGCTCACTTGCGTCTGGCGCGCTGAGCAGGCTCTGTCGTTCAGCTGTTGGAAGCACCATTGATGCCGTTATCAGATAACTGAGGACGTTTGGGTCGGCAGGTAGGTCGTCGGCACGCGCGTCGCCATCATCGAATTGACCACCGAGTACGGTTCGGTAGGTGGTAAATCGTTTCGCCACCTGTTGCATCAAGATTGGACTGAGGCTGCTCATTGGTTCATCCAAGAACTCAACGGTTGCGGTGGCAAGCGGCGCACTGGCGTCGACAGCATGTATCAAGAACCGCCGGGAACCGATGGTGACAATGTCAAAGAGACCGTTATCGGCCCGGTCAACTTGTCGGATCACGGCTCCGGTACCAATTTCATATAGCGCGCCAACCCCGTGCTCGTCCAGTGATCTGCCATCACGCAGCGCCACGATACCGAATTCCCGGGCGTCTTCATCTGGGTTGGCCAGCAGCATTTCGACGAGTTGACAGTATCTGGGCTCGAAAATATGCAGTGGCATAACCAGTCCGGGCACCAAATGGGTGTTAAGTGGGAAGAGCGGCAGCGTGGTGATCACAGGGGCAGCGTAAACTCCTCCACGTGATCCGGCGCATTGACCTTCGAGGTTCGTCAATTGACCCGCGCCTTGCGGTGCCGCGGGCCGCCATGGATGTTGCGGATGCGGCCCAGCGGATTGCACCAATCCTCAGGGAAGTCCACGATGAGGGCGCGGCGGCGGTGTTTCGCTGGTCCGAGCTACTTGACAACGTGCGACCACCGGCACTTAGAGTGCCGGCCCAGGTAATCGCAAGTGCCGAGGCGGGGCTGGAGCCAGCGGTGCGAGCGGGCCTGCTGGAGGCTATTGATCGCACTCGGCGCGCCCACCTAGATCAACGCCGGACGGACACCACCTCGGTGGTGGTGCCAGGGGGCACGGTCACTGAGCGCTGGTTACCAGTCGAGCGGGTCGGGCTGTATGTGCCCGGCGGGCGTGCCGTTTATCCGAGCAGTGTGATTATGAACGTGGTGCCAGCCCAAGTGGCCGGGGTTAAGTCACTAGCGGTGGTTTCGCCACCGCAGCAAGATTTTGGTGGCTGGCCACATCCGACCATTTTGGCGGCATGCGCGCTCCTTGGCGTCGATGAGGTTTACGCGGTTGGTGGTGCGCAGGCCATTGCAATGTTGGCCTATGGGGTCGATCTACCCGATGGACGCTGCAAACCGGTTGATCTGGTCACCGGTCCTGGCAATATCTACGTGACGGCTGCCAAGCGTGCACTTCGTGGTGTGGTTGGTATTGACAGTGAAGCCGGCCCAACCGAGATTGCAATTTTGGCCGACGATACCGCTGACCCACGGTACCTCGCCGCTGATCTGCTGAGTCAGGCCGAGCATGATGTCCTGGCGGCCGCGGTGCTCATCACACCTTCAGAGGCACTCGCCGATGCGGTTGCCCTTGAAGTTGTTAACCAAGTTGCTAATACTAAACATGTTGAGCGCATTACCGAATCACTGAGTGGTGTGCAAAGTGCGATCGTCTTGGTAGATGATCTGGAGGCCGGATTACGGGTGGTGGATGCATACGCGGCTGAGCACCTGGAGATTCAAACGGAAAATGCCCGCGAAATCGCCATGCGAGTTCAAAATGCCGGTGCGATATTTGTCGGTACTTGGGCCCCGGTCTCACTAGGTGACTACTGCGCGGGCTCTAACCACGTGCTCCCAACTCGCGGTAGCGCGAGATACTCCTCCGGCTTATCCGTGCAGTCGTTCCTCAGAGGTGTTCACATCATCGAGTACGACGAGGCTGCTTTCAACGATGTTGCAGGGCACGTGATTGCCTTGGCGGGGGCAGAGGATCTACCCGCGCATGGTGATGCCATTCGAATTCGCACCCAGCGTGAAGTGCAATAGCGTGCCACCTGCATTCGAGTTTCCGATTCGCGATGATTTACGGGGCGTTATTTCATATGGAGCACCGCAATTAGCCGTCCCGGTCTGTTTGAATGTGAATGAGAATCCCTTCCCGTTGCCGGCTGATGTGGTTGAGGCGATTACGGCTGCGGTCCGGTCAGTTGCCACGGATTTAAACAGGTACCCACTTCGCGACGCGGTCGTCTTGCGACAAACCCTTGCTGATTATCTGGCCGGTGAATCCGGCGCTCAGGTCCCATGGGGGCAGATATGGGCCGCCAACGGATCAAATGAGGTAATGCACCATTTATTCTTGGCCTTTGGGGGTCCGGGGCGCTTAGCCATTAGCTTTGATCCGACTTACTCAATGTATCCGGAGTATGCCCGCGACACATTTACCAGTTATCTGTCTTTCCCGCGGCGCGCGGATTTCACCATCGATATTGCTAGTGCATGTCGGCAGATAGTCAGTCACCGCCCGTCCTTAATTCTGGTGACCGCCCCCAACAACCCGACCGGCACCGCACTTGACCCGGTAGATCTGAAGACCCTACTTAGCACTGCACGGGAGTGCGGGGCGATGCTCATAGTCGATGAGGCATATGCGGAATTTCGTCGTGCTGGGATCCCATCAGCACTGGAGCTGCTACCGGATTTTGCGAATCTGGTGGTCACCCGCACGATGAGCAAGGCTTTTGGGCTGGCGGGAGCCCGATTGGGTTATGCGGTGACGGCCGATCCGGCCGTGGTCGCGACCTTGAGCGTGGTACGACTTCCGTACCACCTCTCCTCGGTGACCCAGGCGGTAGCGATAGCCGCGCTCCGCCACTCCGACTCCTTGCAGGCCCAGGTGGCCACCATCCGCCGGGAACGTGATGCACTGCAGGAGTGGCTGATCGGGCAGGGCTTCGAGGCCGTCCGAAGCGATGCGAATTTCATTCTCTTTGGTACTTTCGCTGATCGCCAGGGCATCTGGCAACGCTTGCTGGATCAAGGGGTATTAATTCGTGTCACGGGCCCAACTGGCTACCTGCGGGTAAGTATTGGTACACCCGTTGAAAACGATAGGTTTAGGGCTGCGCTGGTGAGCGCGGTAGCTAAAGAAGGGTAATCATGAGTCGCACGGCGCGGGTTGAGCGCAACACCAAGGAAAGTCAGGTGCTGGTCGAGTTGAACCTCGACGGCAGTGGTGTGAGCACCATTGATACTGGAGTCCCATTTTTTGATCACATGCTGGCGCAGTTGGCAAAGCATGGTGGTTTTGACTTAACCGTCGCTACCAAAGGTGATCTCGAAGTTGACGCGCACCACACCGTGGAGGACACCGCATTGGCAATAGGTCAGGCGATGAATGAAGCCCTTGGCGACCGCGCTGGTCTATGTCGCTTCGGTGATGCTCTAGTTCCACTTGATGAGTGCTTGGTTCAGTCCGCCGTTGATCTTTCGGGCCGACCCTATTTGGTACATGAGGAGCCCGAGGTCGTCGAGCTAATTGGCTCGTACGACACCACTTTGACTCGGCACATCTGGGAGTCAATTGTGGCGACCGCCAAGATCACATTGCACGTGCGAGTAATCTCGGGTCGCAATGCGCACCACGTGGTTGAGGCCCAGTTCAAGTCGGTTGCCCGGTCGCTGCGCGCCGCGGTGGCAACGGATGTGCGCGTGATTGGCGTGCCGTCAACCAAAGGCACCTTAACCGCTAACAAGTCTTAGCGTAGAGCTGTGGCAACTCAAAACATTGTCATCTTGGATTACGGGTCAGGCAACCTTCGGTCCGCGCAACGCGCGCTTGAAAAAGTCGGAGCAAGAGTCCAGGTTACGGCTGACTTCGATAAGGCACTAAATGCCGATGCGTTAGTGGTGCCTGGTGTCGGTGCTTTCGCGGCCTGCATGCGCGGGATCCTCGAGGTGCGCGGTGATGTAATCATCGATCGGCGCCTGACTGATGGCAGGCCGGTGCTGGGTATTTGTGTCGGAATGCAGGTGTTGTTCGCCAATGGTGTCGAGCACGCCACCATGGTCGATGGCCTAGGCCAATGGCCCGGAGTGGTCGAGCAACTTGATGCTCCGATTTTGCCGCATATGGGCTGGGACACCGTGCGGGCGCCGGAGGATTCAACGATTTTTGCGGAGGTTTCAGGGGAGCGGTTCTATTTCGTACACTCCTACGGGGTGACCACCTTGGAGTTGGGCGAACACGATCTGAACCGGCGGCCACCGGTTGTCACTTGGGGTACCCACGGCACTGACTTTGTGGCCGCCATCGAGAGCGGTCCATTGGTCGCTACCCAGTTCCATCCAGAGAAGTCCGGTGCTGCCGGCCTTGAGTTACTGAATTCGTGGCTTCACTCCCTCTGACACTCCGCGGTTAAGTTGGCGACGCGCGCAAAGTAGGGTTCGGGGCGTGTCGAAAGAGTTGATCCTGCTGCCCGCCGTTGATGTTTCCGGGGGTCAGGCGGTGCGACTGGTGCAGGGTAAGGCCGGGACCGAGACCGCCTACGGGTCGCCATTGGATTCGGCTCGGGCTTGGATCAACCAAGGTGCGCAGTGGATCCACCTGGTCGACCTTGATGCAGCTTTCGGTAAAGGCGATAACGCCGGCCTGCTGGCCCGGGTTGTTGCCGATGTACGCCACCATGTGAAAGTTGAGTTGTCTGGCGGTATTCGCGATGACGCATCCCTCAAAGCGGCACTTGCCACCGGGTGTGACCGAGTGAATCTAGGCACTGCTGCACTCGAGGACCCGGATTGGACGGCGAAGGTAATTGCTGAATATGGGGAGCAAATCGCGGTCGGCCTGGATGTGCGAGGCACCACTTTGTCGGCGCGGGGCTGGACCAAAGATGGTGGCGATCTTTGGCAGACCCTTGCTCGCCTGGACGCGGCCGGGTGCGCACGTTATGTCGTAACCGATGTCACCAAAGATGGCACTATGCACGGCCCGAACTTTCACCTGTTGCGCGATGTGTGCGCAGCAACCAAGAGGCCGGTGATCGCTTCGGGTGGGATTTCGAAGTTGGAAGACTTACATAAGTTGGTCGATATGGTGCCGTCGGGGATAGAAGGGGCAATTATTGGCAGAGCCCTCTATGACGGTGCATTTACCTTGGCGGAAGCGATTGCGGCCATCGAGCCCAGGTATGACCCTTATGAGTGGGGACCACCCCGACCGTGAGTCTGGCAATCCGGGTAATTCCCTGCCTTGATGTTGATGCTGGACGAGTTGTTAAGGGCGTGAATTTCACCGGCCTGCGTGATGCGGGTGATCCAGTTGAACTGGCCTCGCGATATGACGCTGAGGGTGCGGATGAAATAGTTTTCCTGGATATAACCGCATCAAGTGGGGATAGGCAAACAATGCTTGACGTTGTTCGTCGAACTGCCGATTGCGTTTTCATCCCACTAACTGTTGGCGGTGGCGTCCGATCACCGGATGACTTTGATCGGCTCTTGCGCGCAGGTGCCGACAAAGTCAGCTTGAACACAGCAGCGATCGCCGACCCGACTTTACTAAGGCAAGCCGCCGAGCGGTTCGGCTCTCAATGCGTTGTCCTATCGATCGATGCGCGCCGGTGTCCAATAGGGGTTAGCAGCGAGAGCGGATTCGAGGTAACAACCCATGGCGGTAGGCGCAGTACCGGTGTTGATGCGATAACTTGGGCGATAGAAGGTACCAAGCGAGGTGCCGGTGAGATCTTGTTGAACTCGATGGATGCTGACGGCACCAAGGCTGGATTTGACCTTGAACTAATCGAGAAGATCCGAAGTGTTGTTCAGGTGCCGCTGATCGCCAGCGGCGGGGCCGGGTCGCTTACTGATTTTGCCCAGGCCGTTGACGCTGGCGCCGATGCCGTCCTGGCGGCCAGTGTCTTCCATTTCGGGCAGTTCACGGTATCTCAGGTGAAAGAAGCATTAACTGAATCGGGTTTACCGGTTCGTTAATCCTTAGTCAGAATCCCAAGGCCGAGTTATTGAAGGCGGCCAGGGCATCGGCGGTACCGTCAACCTCTACTTTTACTTCGGTGCGCCCATAGGACCGCAGAACGAGTTCGCCGACACTGCCGCGCAAAGTTACAGCGGGGTTACCCTTGCGGGCGACTATGCGGGTCATCGCCATTCCATCCGTTCGCTCCAGGACCACGCCAACTGGGGCTTTTCGGAAAAGTAGACGTGAGCTCTTGGCCAGTCGACCCCAAAGCAGATCGGCAAAATCCATATTTAGTTCGCGTGGCTGCCAGTCGGCTTGCCCTCGACGCAAATCCTCATGATGGACGAAGAATTCAAAGAGATTGGCAAGGCCGTCAACACCTGGGATAGCAAAGAACGAGAGGGTCGGGGGGCCACCTCGTACTTTGGCGACAAGCTCGTTATAGGGCAAATTGGCCGTCGCACCTTGAATATGTTGGGTCCAACCGGCCAGTGGTCCGCCCAAAATACCAAGTGCTGCATCCGGCCTCGACTCGCGAATTACTAGGTGAGCCGCGAGATCGGCGGCATTCCAACCCGCGCACAGGGTGGGTGCATCCGGGCCTAGGGCGAGTAAAAGCGCGGCGAGGTCAAGGCGTTCACTATGGGCACCTGCGGCCGCGTTCACGACCTCATCATGGCTTATGAATCCCATCACGGCACAATGTGGGGATGGCAGTAAGAGCCGAACTAGTAGCTCAGGTGCGGTTTAACGACCAAGGCCTGGTCCCGGCGATCGCCCAACAGTGGGATTCTGGTGAGGTTTTGATGTTGGCTTGGATGAATCAGGAGGCCTTGGAGTTAACCCTGGAAACCGGGCGGGCTACCTATTTCTCGCGTAGTAGGGCCAAGTTGTGGGTCAAAGGTGAAACATCGGGGAACTTCCAAGCGGTTAGAGAACTGAAATTAGATTGTGACGGCGACACCATCTTGCTCCAAGTCGATCAGCCCGGTGAAGCGTGCCACACCGGTGCGCGATCGTGCTTTGATGCCGGGAAGTAATTCAAAGTATGAGTATTAGAACATTCCCGGAGTTGCCGGAGTTTCGAGTGTTGGCCAAGGATCGACGGGTCATTCCAGTCGCCCGACGACTGTTAGCCGATGGGCATACTGCGGTGGGACTGTTCTTGGCCCTGTGCGGTGAGCGCGCGGGCACATTTTTGCTGGAGTCGGCTGAACCCGGGCGGCTTTGGTCGCGGTACTCGTTCATCGGGGTGCGCTCCGCGGCGATGCTGACCGAGCGCGATGGCTCGGCGGCGTGGCTCGGGCGTGCACCACGGGGTGTCCCTAATTGCGGTAACCCGGTGGATGTGTTGCGTGAAACTATTGAACTCCTTCACACCGAGCAGGTTCCGGGGCTGCCACCGTTGACCGGTGGCCTGGTGGGCTATTTCAGTTACGACGCGGTGCGGCGGTGGGAGCAGGTCCCTGATAAGAATCCAGATGAGTTGCAAATCCCCGAGTTGGCATTCTTGCTGGCAACCGATCTGGCGGTTGTCGACCACAGCGATGGTTCGGTATTGCTTATCGCAAATGCGATCAACTATGACGCCTCTGATGACCGTGTTGATGAAGCATGGCAGGACGCGGTTTCTCGGCTGGACTTAATGCAGGCGGCGCTGGGGACCACCCCGGCCACCGGGATCTGGACATATGACGCGGATGCCGAGCCAACTGTGAAAGTCAATATCTCCGAGAAGGACTTTCATACTTCGGTAGAGCGTGCGCAGGAGTACATCCGCGCCGGTGATGCTTTCCAGGTGGTCCTCTCGCAGCGCTTTCAAACTCCGTGTGCGGCAAGTGGCCTAGATGTCTATCGCATATTGCGCACTAGTAATCCCAGTCCATACATGTACTTCCTGCGCCTACCGCACGATGATCGGTCCGAGCCCGATCACGGAGCCGGGCAGATTTCTGAGCGCACGGCATTTGAAATCGTTGGTTCCTCCCCAGAGGCATTGGTTACCGTCACCAATGGTCACTGCGTCGTACATCCAATCGCTGGTACTAGGGCTAGGGGGGTTACCCCTGAGGAAGACGCGGCCTTAGGCGAGGAGCTGCTAGCTGATGCGAAGGAGCGCGCGGAGCATCTGATGCTGGTGGATCTGGCGCGAAATGACATTGGGCGGGTTTGTAAGCCAGGAAGCGTTGCGGTGGTGGACTTCATGCAGATCGAACGCTATTCGCATGTGATGCACCTAGTTTCGACGGTCACGGGCGAACTGCGCTCGGATTGCACGTCATACGATGCCTTGGCCGCGACATTTCCAGCTGGCACCTTGTCTGGTGCGCCCAAACCACGAGCAATGGCCATCATCGATGAGCTTGAGCAGGTCCGCAGAGGGCTTTATGGCGGCTGCGTCGGCTATTTTGACTTCGCCGGCAATGTTGATACCGCCATTGCCATCCGAACCGCGCTCATCAAAGACGGGGTAGCCGTAGTGCAAGCTGGCGCCGGCATCGTTGCTGACTCGGTGCCGAAGTCAGAGGCGGCGGAGTGTCGAAATAAGGCGGCCGCGGTCTTGCGCGCGGTGGCCCTCGCCCAAACCCTGACCGATGTATCCGGTGCTGGTCCAAGGACGAGCCGGTGACCACTTATCGGGTGGCATTGATTGGATTGGTGGGAGCTGGGCTAATTGTCATAGCGGCATTCGCCTTGCCTTGGGCCAGTGCCAACCTGCCGCTGGTTTCGGGGCTAAGTGACACCGGGACCGAGGTGAGTTTCACCGGACGCGAGCTTTACCCGATGGCCGCGGCCATGCCCCTGCTGGGGTTGGCCGCGGTCGCAGGGGTTTTCGCCACCCGTGGTTGGGCGCGCGTAATCGTTGGCCTCGTGGTGGTGGGCGCGGGCCTGGTCACCGCGGTTAGTGCAATTGGATTTGGGCTTGATCCGCAGGCGGTGCTGGCGGCGGCATTGGTCGGTCAACAGGCGGTAGGCCAGCTTGCGGGCGGGCAACTAGAGCAGTGGGCGAGTACCCCGTGGTGGGCACTTGGCCTAATCGGCGGGCTGGCCTTAACGGCGGTGGGTGGGCTGATCGTGGTCTGTGGTCGTACTTGGCCCGGATTGAGCCGGCGTTATGAGCGGTCCGTGGCCGCCAAGTCTGGCCAAGATGCTGCACCGATCTCGACCCTATCCGCATGGGATGCCCTGGACCGCGGTGAGGACCCGACTACCTGAAGTAGCATCGGTGATGACCTTGATGCTTAGATGTAGCCATGAGTCATGCGGGTTCCAACGAGCAGCAAGTCAAGCACGGACACCACGGGTCAACCCCGGCCGCTTGGACCACCGTCGTTATCATCTGCATCGCATTTTTGGTCGGCACCTTGGCCGTGATGCTTGGCAACTGGCCGATGTTCTGGGTCGGTGCTGCACTAGTGGTGGTCGGTGCCATTGTCGGCAAGATTATGCAAACGGCCGGGTTGGGCACTATCCCAAGGCGCTGATTTACCAAATCCTAATGAATCCCTGATCAAGCGGACGCCTTGCCACGTGCGGATAAGTTGCCTGCCATGGCACTCTTAGTGGTATGAGCCCCGATTCGGTCAAAGGTCTGATCCTGGTTGTTGAGGATGAGCGGGCGATCTCGGACCTGCTGCGCCTTTACCTAACCCGGGAGGGGTTCGGGGTTCAAGTTGAATCCGATGGCTTAGCCGGCCTTGGCGCCGCACGCGCCCTGCACCCGGTCGCGATCATCCTTGACGTCGGCTTACCGTCGATGGACGGTACTGAAATATGCCGCAGGCTCCGAGCGGAGGCGAACTGGACGCCGGTGCTTTTTTGTACCGCGCGCGATGATGAAGTTGACCGAGTTGTCGGCCTCGAACTTGGAGCCGATGACTACGTCACGAAACCATTTAGTCCGCGTGAGGTGGTTGCGCGGGTCAAGGCCGTTGTTCGGCGAGCAGCTCAGGCAGCAACCAGGGCGGGCCCGCTGATCCTAGGTGATGTATCGGTTGATCCAGTAACCAGACGCGTAAGTGTTGCCGGTGCGCAAGTGCAACTGACGGCCACCGAGTTTGACCTGCTCGAGCATCTCATGGCCAATCAGGGCAAAGTCCTAAGTCGTGAGCAACTGCTCTCTGAAGTGTGGGGTTATGCGGCCATTGTTAGTACCAGAACCGTTGACGTCCATGTTGCGCAAGTTCGGGCGAAACTTGGTGATCACAGTCCGATCCGCACCGTGCGTGGGGTGGGGTACTCCGCGGAGCTTGAGCCGTGACCACTAGGCGGGCACGCATGAGCATCGTGACCCGCACCGTACTTCTGACTAGTACGGTCGCGGTAATCGTTGTCGTCGTCGCGGTGGCAGTCTCGTACTTATTAATCAACGCAGCTACCTTGCAGCAATCGCGTGAGCGGCTAAGTCGCTTGACCGATATCACCGCGGCGGCCCTTGACCGCGGTGGCTTGGAAATTGGGTCAAGCTCCCTGCTACCAAGAGAGTTAGAGCGCACCTTGATCGCCGAGCAGATCTCCGGCTACATCGTTGATGCAGGGAACGTGTCACCGCTTGGGTTGTCGGAGACAGAAATACAAAGTTTGATGGGTGGCGCGGCGGTTTCTACCGAAGGCCTGACGGCTGCTGGCCCGGTGCTCATTGAGGCCCGCAAGATGAGCGGTGACTTAGCCTTGGTCCTGCAACTACCGATAAGGGTGGTGGGTGGCTCAGCGCAAGCACTGCTACTTCGCTTTGGCATCGCATTGTTGTTGGGCTTATTTATCTCGGTACCAATTGGGTATTGGGCCGCCCAACGATTGACTAGACCGCTGCGCGCTGCCAGACAAGCTGCCAATCAACTGGCAACCGGCTCCCGTGATGTGTTATTGCTGGCGGAGGGCCCGAGTGAAATTGCCGATATCTCCGAAGCGTTAAACCATTTGAGTGCGGAACTGGCAGTCTCTGAGGGTCGGCAACGGGAGTTTTTGCTTTCAATTTCCCATGAGTTACGCACTCCATTAACCGCGGTCAGAGGTTATGGTGAGGCACTTGCGGACGGGGTCATTCCCGCTGATGCAGTTGCCCGTACCGGTGCCACTTTGACTGCTGAGGCCACTCGGTTGGATCGTTTAGTATCGGATCTACTTGATCTGGCACGATTGGGCGCCGTGAATTTTCAAATGACACCGCTGGACACCGACCTTGCCGAGTTGGTCCGTGAGGCCGGCGAAGTCTGGGCGGATCGTTGCGCCAAGGTCGGTGTGGAATTTCGTTGCGATACCCCCTCGGATCCGTTAATCGCGCAACTTGATCCGGTTAGATTGCGTCAGGTAATCGATAATCTCGCAGAGAATGCGCTCCGTGTTTCACCCGAGGGATCCTCGATCGTGCTGAGTGTGGGTAGCGATGGACGGTCGGCGCTGCTCGAAGTCCAAGACGCGGGCCCGGGCCTGACCCCAGAAGATATAGCCGTGGCATTCGAACCCGGAGTGCTGCATGAGCGCTATCGGGGGGTACGGCCGGTAGGCACGGGCCTGGGCTTAGCTTTGGTGGGGCGCTTGGCGACCGGCCTAGGCGGTCAGGCTAGTGCCGGCCAGGCCCTGGGCGGCGGTGCGCGCTTTATGGTGCGATTGCCTCTCGTAGGCTAAGGCGATGGAGCAGGTCACGGCTACCAAGATGGCGCCGCAGGACATTGTCGAGGCGGCCCGGGTTGATGACCGACCGCGCGCGCGCCGGCTGCTCGCACCGGTAGTTACCGGAGCCTTGGTGGTTATCGGGTGCGGTTACCTATGGGCTGTTGATCCCAATGAGCCTGGCCACTATCCGCTGTGCCCAACTCGCGCGCTCTTTGGTATTGATTGTCCTGGATGCGGACTCCTGCGGGGCACCCACGACCTGCTGCATGGTGATGTGGTCGGCGCGGTCGACAATAATGCGCTACTGGTAGGGCTCGTGCCGGCGGCAATTGTGCTTTGGTTGCTCTGGCTGTTGCGAAGCTGGCGCGGATATCGCGGTGCGGTAACCCGCGAGAGGTTTAACCGGAGAAACATGATTACGTATATAAGTTTGGGCGTGGTGCTGGCCTTTGGGATCATACGAAATTTCGTGCCATTTCTATCTTCGGGGGTCTGAGGGGGGGGTCGTTTCACCCCGTGGTTACCCTTGTGACGTGACCGTGCTGGACGACATCCTCATTGGTGTGCGTGAAGACCTCGCGCAGCGAATTGATGCGGTGCCACTTGATGAGTTGAAAGATCGCGCCCAAAAAGTGCGTCCGGCAATTGATGTCTACAAAGTACTTAAAGGCGAGGACGTCGGTGTTATAGCCGAGGTCAAACGTGCCAGTCCCAGTCGCGGCGCACTGGCCGAAATCGGCGACCCGGCGGTATTGGCCTGTGCATACGAAGAGGGTGGCGCACACTGCATCAGCGTGTTAACCGAGGAGCGGCGATTTGGCGGCAGCCTGACTGATCTTGCAGCCGTGCGAGCCGCCGTGGATGTACCGGTGCTGCGCAAGGATTTCATTTTGTCTAGTTATCAACTCTGGGAAACAAAAGTCTATGGGGCCGACGTGGTGTTGCTGATCGTGGCGGCCCTTGACCAACCGGCCTTGGTTAGTTTGGTGGAGCGGGCCAAGAGCATGGGGCTAAGCGCGCTTGTCGAGGTGCACGATGAGTTTGAGGTACAGCGGGCCCTGGATGCTGGTGCGGTAATTGTCGGCGTCAACGCCCGGGATTTGAAGACCCTTGAGATTGACAGAACCATCTTTGCCCGGCTGGCCCCGATGATTCCTGACTACTGTGTGCGGATCGCTGAGTCAGGGGTGCGCGACCCACACGACCTCATCTCCTACGCCGAGGCCGGAGCCGATGCGGTGCTCGTGGGTGAGAGTTTGGTGCTGGACAAGGATCCGCGTGCTGCGGTACATGATCTGGTAACCGCGGGTGCGCACCCAGCACTTCGCCATAGTCGAGGTTGAGTAGAAATTGACTCCCGCGGACAGCACGGTGACCGCTGGGCACTTCGGTCCGTATGGCGGCCGCTTCGTCCCAGAGGCGCTAACGGCGGCGCTCGATGAATTGGATTCCGCCTTCCGCTCGGCGATCATCGACCCGAGTTTCATTACCCGGCTAACGCAGTTGGAGCGCTCGTACAGCGGTAGGCCGAGTCCGCTGACGAGGGCCGATAGGTTCGCCGAGCATTGCGGGGGAGCTCGTATTTATTTAAAGCGCGAAGACTTAAATCACACCGGCTCGCACAAGATCAACAATGCAATCGGCCAGGCATTACTTACCCAGCGGATGGGCAAGTCCCGAATGATCGCCGAGACGGGCGCAGGCCAACATGGTGTGGCCACCGCAACGGCTGCGGCGCTACTCGGGCTCGAATGTACGGTCTTCATGGGCGAGGAAGACACCCACCGGCAAGCATTAAATGTGGTGCGGATGCAGTTACTGGGCGCACAAGTTATTTCGGTAACAGCCGGTAGCCGCACCCTCAAGGATGCCATCAATGAGGCAATGCGCGATTGGGTCGCTTCGGTTGAGCGGACCCATTATGTGCTTGGCACGGTGACGGGGCCGGCACCGTTCCCGGAAGTCGTTCGTTATTTTCAGGCCGTCGTAGGGCGCGAGGCCCGAGATCAGATCCAACTTGCCGAAGGCCGACTTCCTGACGCGGTTGTTGCATGCGTTGGTGGTGGGTCCAATGCGATTGGGTTGTTTAGCGGTTTCATGGACGATGCCGAGGTGCAATTGCGTGGTTACGAAGCCGGTGGCGATGGAGTTGAAACCGGTCGCCATGCAGCCCGTTTCGCAGCCGGGTCACCGGGAGTTTTGCACGGGGCGCGCACGTATGTAATGCAAGATGAATGGGGCCAAACAATTGCCTCTCATTCGATCAGCGCCGGGCTGGATTATCCGGGGGTTGGGCCGGAGCACTCATGGCTCCACGACACCGGACGGGCGAAATATGAACCGATTAATGATGATGAGGCCATGGCGGCAATGGCGCTACTGAGTCGCACCGAAGGCATCATCCCGGCGATTGAGACCGCGCACGCATTAGCCGGTGCAATGCGGGTTGGGCGCGAGTTGGGACCAACTGCCGTGATTATCGTCAACCTATCCGGTCGCGGCGATAAGGATGTAGCGACCGCGGCTCGGTGGTTCGGTATCGGGGCGCCAGCCGGCATTGAAATGGCTGAAGGTCGATGAGCCGGCGACTATCCGAGGTTTTTGCCCAAGCCAAGTCGGCCAATCGTGGGGCCCTTATCGGGTACCTGCCGGCGGGTTACCCAACCGCTGCCGCGTCGGTTGAACTATTGAACACGATGATCGATGCCGGGGTGGATGCCATCGAGGTAGGGCTGCCCTACTCGGACCCGTTGATGGATGGTGCTGACATCCAGTTCGCGGTTGCTGCGGCGTTAGCCGGTGGCACCACCACCGATGTGGTTTTGGATGTGGTTGGTCGCCTCGATGGCGAGCGGGCCGCCCTCTTGGTGATGTCGTATTGGAACCCAATCGAGCGTTACGGCGTTGAGAGATTTGCGGCCCGGTTGGCCGCGGCCGGTGGCAACGGGGTCATTACCCCGGACTTGACTCCTGAGGAGGCAGGTCCGTGGTTCGCCGCGACCAAGGCCAATGCCATCGACACCATCTTCTTGGTTGCGCCGTCGTCGACCGATGAGCGCATCAAGGCCGTGGTGGCTAACACCTCCGGGTTTGTTTACGCCGCCTCGACCATGGGGGTGACGGGGGCGCGCAGCCAGGTCGGTGGCGGCGCGGAGCCCCTGGTGACCCGGACCCGCCGGGTAACCGGTTTACCCATCTCGGTCGGACTTGGGGTATCGACGGGCGCCCAGGCCCGCGAGGTGGCCACCTATGCCGACGGGGTGATCGTGGGATCGGCATTTGTCCGCTGTATCCGAGCAGCAGCGGATTTGCCGGCCGCCATCGCGGCGGTACGGGACCTTGCCGGCGAACTGGCCGAGGGGGTTCGCCGGCCAAGTGACTAGATCGCGTAACGTGGACGTTCACGTGTTTGTAAATAGACCAATTTCGGGACTTTAGGGAGTACTGCAGATGAGCGAGGGTGGCAAGAATCGTCGAGAAGCAGCTGCTGCGGCACGGGCGGCTTCGCAATCTGGTGTGAAGCGCCGCGAGCGCACGATCCGTGTAGTTGGTGCGGTTACGGTGGTTGTTGTCGTAGCCGGGATCATTGGTATCGCGGTAGTCGCTAAAAGCACCGATACCACGGGCACCTTGGTGACCGCCACCGCCGATCCAACCGCTGCGCTTCCTGCCGGGGTATTCCCGGCCGGCGACATAAACGAATACGGCGTGCCTTACAACCCTGCGACAACCGGTGTGCCGGTCCTTACCGTCTGGGAAGACTTCCAGTGCCCGTCATGCGGAATCCTTGAGGAGACCAACGGTGCTGGCATCGTCCAACTCGCTGATGAAGGTAAAATTCAACTGATCTGGCGACCAACCACCTTCTTGGATGCGCGGCTGGCTAATGACGACTCAACTCGGGCGGTTGCCGCTTGGGGCTGCGCGGTAGATGCCGGCAAGACCCTTGAGTACCACAAGGCGGTCTTCCAAAATAGGCCCGTGGAGGAAGGAGATGGCTATTCGGATGAGCAATTGCTGACTTTCGCAACCGATGCGGGTATTGCCGGCCCGGAGCTTGACACCTTCACCCAATGTGTTGCGGCGAGAACATATGTCGGCTGGGCCGCGAATAGCTATGACACATTCCAAAAGTCTCAGGTGCCCGGAACCCCGGCCGGCTTTCTAAACGGCAATCCATTAGGTGACGGCGTGCTGGGTGATCCGGTGGCACTGGCGGCTGCGGTTGCTGCTGAAGCGGCGAAATAGGTATTAAGACCCTCGCTCGTGGTCGGCGGCAGGTCCGGAAAGGGCATCGGGTACCCTATTGTCCGATAGGCCAACGTCGTCCTGTCGAATCCACTCCTTGGGCTCATCCCTAGAAGTGGCGCGACGACGAAAGGGCATCCATGTCTGCAATAACCGGCCTACCCGCCGCTCAGGGTTTGTATCAACCAGCCCGTGAACATGATGCCTGTGGGGTGGCTTTCGTCGCGACGCTAACCGGGGTGGGTTCGCACGGGGTTATCGCCAAGGCCCTGACCGCACTGCGCAACCTTGAGCATCGTGGTGCGTCGGGTAGCGAACCCGAAAGCGGTGACGGAGCCGGGATCTTGCTGCAGGTGCCCGATGCCTTTTTGCGCGCAACGGTGCCATTTGAGTTGCCAGCTGCTGGGCAATATGCCGTCGGCTTGGCATTCTTGCCCCGGTCCGAATCGGCAGCGGCTGTGAGTAAGAGCACGGTGGAGTCCATCGCAAGTGATGAAGGACTAACCGTCCTTGGTTGGCGACCGGTGCCGACGGATCCAACCTTGGTCGGAATGACGGCGCAAAGTGTGATGCCCACCTTCGAGCAATTGTTCCTGAGTTCGCCGCAGGGCAAGAGCGGATTGGATCTGGACCGGCAGGTATACGCGGTACGCAAACGGGCCGAGCGCGATGCCGATGTCTACTTCCCGTCACTGTCCGCTCGGACGATTGTTTACAAGGGTATGTTGACTACCGCGCAACTCGAGCCGTTCTATCCGGATCTATCAGATGAACGAGTGACATCTGCTCTAGCCCTTGTTCATTCACGCTTTTCAACCAACACATTTCCATCGTGGCCGTTGGCCCATCCGTACCGGTTCATCTCGCATAACGGTGAAATTAATACCGTGCAAGGTAATCGCAACTGGATGCAGGCCCGTGAGTCAATGCTCACTTCGTCAATCATCCCCGGTGACATGACTCGACTGTTCCCAATTTGCACCGGGGGCGGCAGTGACTCGGCGTCATTTGATGAAGTACTTGAGTTGATTCATCTCGGGGGACGTTCGCTACCGCATGCGGTGCTGATGATGATCCCTGAAGCGTGGGAAAATCATCCAGATATCGATCCAGCGCGCAGGGCTTTTTATGAATTCCATTCGACCCTGATGGAGCCTTGGGATGGCCCAGCGAATGTGTGTTTCACCGATGGGACCATCATCGGTGCGGTTCTCGACCGCAATGGCTTGCGCCCGGGTAGATATTGGGTCACAGACGATGGGTTAGTTGTGCTGGCGTCAGAATCTGGGGTGCTTGACTTCGATCCGGCCTCGATCGTGCGCAAAGGTCGCCTGCAGCCAGGTCGGATGTTTCTTGTAGACACACTGGCTGGTCGAATTGTCGATGACGAGGAGATCAAGGGCGAATTGGCCGCGGCCGAGCCCTATACCAACTGGCTTGATGCCGGGTTGGTGCACCTTGAAGAACTCCCGGAGCGTGAGCACATCGTGCACACCCACGACTCGGTGACCCGGCGTCAGCAGACATTTGGTTATTCGGATGAAGAGCTGAGACTTATTCTCGAACCGATGGCCCGCCTTGGTGCCGAGCCAATTGGTTCAATGGGCATGGACACTCCGATAGCGGCTCTTTCCAATCGCCCGAGGTTACTCTTCGACTACTTTCAACAATTATTTGCGCAGGTGACAAACCCACCGCTTGATGCCATCCGCGAGGAAATCGTTACCTCACTTTCGAGTCATATCGGATCAGAAGGCAATCTGCTGGAAGCTACGGCGGGTCACTGTAGGCAGGTTGTGCTTCCGTTCCCGGTTATTGATAACGATGAACTCGCCAAGGTCTTGCACATCAACGCCGATGGCACCATGCCGCGTTTTGCTGGGGTGCGCGTCGCGGGGCTGTATCCGGTGGCCGGTGGGGACGAGGCAATGAAGCGGCGCCTGAGCGAGATCTTCAACGAGGTCGATGCGGTGATTCGGCAGGGGAAGCGCTTTATCGTGCTCTCTGACCGGGACAGTGACGCGATTAAAGCTCCTATCCCGTCGCTACTACTCTGCGCTGCCGTTCACCATCACTTGGTACGCACTAAGGCGCGCACAATGGTGAGCATGCTCGTTGAGGCTGGTGATGTTCGCGAAGTGCATCATGTCGCGCTGCTGATCGGCTATGGAGCCGCTGCCGTCAATCCGTATCTTGCACTTGAGTCGGTCGAGGACCTATCAAGGCGTGGAGTGTTTCCGGGGATCAGCCCGGAGCGAGCCATGCGAAATCTTGTTAAGGCACTAGGTAAGGGTGTACTGAAGGTAATGAGCAAGATGGGTGTCTCGACAGTTGCTTCGTATCGCGGTGCGCAGATTTTTGAGGCAATTGGTTTATCGCAGCCGGTGGTAGATGCTTACTTCACCGGTACTTCATCTCGATTGGGTGGAGTCGGACTTGATGTGCTCGCAGCCGAGGTCGCGGCACGCCATGCAGTTGCTTACCCGCCATCGGGTATTTCACCAGCCCACCGAACCCTAAATGTTGGTGGTGAGTATCAATGGCGCCGTGAAGGTGAGCCGCACTTGTTCGACCCGGAGACCGTATTTCGACTTCAGCACGCAACGCGCAATAAGCGTTTCGACATCTTTAGGCAGTACACCGCCGGCGTCAATGATCAAGCAGAGCGACTAATGACATTACGTGGGCTATTTTCGATTCGTGCCGGAATCAGGCCACCGGTGTCAATTGATGAAGTAGAGCCAGCCAGTTCAATCATTAAGCGCTTCTCCACCGGAGCCATGTCGTACGGCTCTATCTCCGCGGAAGCTCATGAGACGTTGGCCATTGCGATGAACCGGCTGGGAGCTAAGTCCAATACGGGCGAGGGCGGTGAAGATCCCGAACGCTATGTGCCGATGCCAAATGGCGACTCGAGGCGATCGGCCATTAAGCAGGTGGCCTCTGGTCGCTTTGGAGTTACCAGTGAATACCTAGTGAACAGCGATGACATCCAAATCAAGATGGCCCAGGGGGCTAAGCCGGGTGAGGGTGGGCAGTTGCCCGGACACAAGGTGTATCCGTGGATCGCAAAGACGCGCTATTCGACCCCCGGAGTCGGTCTGATTTCGCCGCCTCCGCATCATGACATCTATTCGATCGAGGATCTAGCGCAGCTGATCCATGACTTGAAGAATGCCAATCCGCGGGCCCGTATACATGTCAAATTGGTCGCCGAAGTAGGCGTTGGCACAGTTGCAGCAGGTGTGGCCAAAGCCCATGCTGATGTCATTTTGATATCTGGGCATGACGGTGGTACTGGAGCTGCACCGCTTACTTCGCTTCAGCATGCGGGTGCACCTTGGGAGTTGGGTCTGGCTGAGGCGCAGCAAACACTGATGCTCAACGGTCTCAGAGATCGCATTGTCTTGCAAACCGATGGTCAATTGAAAACCGGACGTGATGTAGTAATTGCAGCGTTGCTGGGTGCGGAGGAATTCGGCTTCGCAACGGCTCCACTCGTGGTGATGGGTTGTGTGATGATGCGGGTTTGTCACCTGGACACCTGCCCGGTTGGTGTTGCCACCCAAAATCCGGTGCTGCGTGAGCGCTTCACGGGTGAGCCAGAGTTCGTAGAGACTTTCTTTGAGTACATAGCCGAAGAAGTCCGCGAGTTTCTGGCCGAGCTCGGATTTCGCACTCTGTTGGAGGCGGTGGGCCACGCGGAGTTCTTGGATGTCGAAGGTGCCGTCAGGCACTGGAAGAGCGCCGGTCTGGACCTAGAGCCGATTTTGCACGTGCCAACCGGGGTACAGGATGCGCCGCGTCACCAACAGATTTCACAAGACCACGGATTAGACCGGGCCTTAGATGTTGAACTGATATCCCTATGTGCTGCGGCCTTGGAGCGCGCAGAGCCGGTTCGGGCTCGGCTGTCTATTCGCAATGTCAATCGCGCGGTCGGCACGATGCTTGGGTACGAGGTAACGCGTCGACACGGTGGCGCCGGTTTACCCGAAGGGACTATTGACCTAACCTTCGTTGGTTCTGCCGGACAGTCCTTCGGTGCATTTTTACCGCGTGGTATCACCCTTCGCCTAATCGGCGATGCGAATGACTATGTCGGTAAGGGGCTATCGGGCGGTCAAATAGTTGTGCATCCGGCACCCGAAGCGCTTTTTGCTGCCGAGGCCAACATCATCGCCGGGAACGTCATTTGCTACGGCGCCACCAGCGGTGAGATTTATTTGCGGGGCCGGGTGGGCGAACGTTTTTGTGTGCGTAATTCAGGGGCAACCGCGGTAGTCGAAGGTGTCGGAGATCATGCATGTGAATACATGACCGGTGGTCGAGTCGTGGTTTTGGGTAGCACCGGCCGCAATTTTGGTGCAGGGATGTCGGGCGGTGCTGCTTATGTTTTAGATCTGCTCCCGGGGATGGTCAACCCGGAGATGGTGGACCTAGATCCGCTTTCAACCGCAGATCTGGTCGAGTTGCAATTCCTGATCCGTGATCATTTTGAAGCAACACAGTCACAGGTGGCGGAGTTGCTGCTGGCGAAGTGGCCGGCAAGTGGGGATCGATTCACCAAGATCATGCCTAAGGATTTAAAGCACGTGTTGGCGCTAAGTGAGCAGGCGCTGACTGCGGGGCTGGATCCGGAACGGCTTGTTATAGGAGGAATCCGTGGCTGATCCGAAGGGTTTCTTAAATACCGACCGCGAACTCCCAGTGCGAAGGCCGGTTGATATTCGGTTACAGGATTGGCGTGAAGTCTATCTAGAGTTCGGTGCTGACCGGCTCGAAAAGCAAGCCGGACGCTGTATGGACTGCGGTATCCCGTTCTGTCATAACGGTTGCCCCCTCGGCAATTTGATCCCCGAGTGGAATGATCTGGTGTGGCGTGGGGATTGGCAGTTGGCCAGCGAGCGATTGCACGCGACTAATAACTTCCCGGAATTCACCGGGCGTCTTTGCCCCGCCCCGTGTGAGACCGCATGTGTATTAGGTATCAATGCTGACCCGGTGACCATCAAGCAGGTGGAAGTTTCGATTATCGACAAGGCTTGGGAGCAGAATTGGGTTACCCCGCAACCACCCGAGCGACTTTCCGGTAAGACGGTTGCGGTGATCGGATCTGGTCCTGCCGGTTTGGCGGCAGCGCAACAACTAGCGAGAGCCGGGCACACGGTTGTGGTGTATGAGCGCGCCGATCGCATCGGCGGGCTGCTGCGCTATGGCATCCCGGAGTTCAAGATGGAAAAGAGCCACCTTGATAGAAGATTGGCACAACTTGTTGCCGAAGGAGTCAAGTTTCGTGCGGGCGTTGATGTTGGAACGGACATCACCGGAGAAGACTTAAGGCGGCGGTACGACGCGGTAGTACTGGCGATTGGTGCGACCAAGTGGCGTGATATGCCGATTCCTGGGCGCGAACTGCGCGGGGTTTATCAGGCAATGGAAGTGTTGCCGTTGGCCAATCGAGTACAGGAAGGTGATTTAACGCTTTCGCCCCTTGATGTGAGCGGCAAGAACGTGGTGATCATCGGCGGCGGCGACACGGGAGCCGATTGCCTCGGAACCGTACACCGCCAAGGTGCTGCGTTGGTGACCCAGTTGGAGATCTTGCCGGTGCCCCCGACCGCCCGCCCGGGCACCGAACCGTGGCCGACTTACCCGATGACCTACCGCACCACCAGTGCCCATGAGGAAGGTGGTGAGCGGATCTTCGCGGTATCCACCGAAGCTTTCGTCGATGACGGTAGTGGCAACTTAGCGGCACTTCGAATTGTTGATGTGGAGCCACATGATGGGGGGTTTCGTCCGGTTGCTGGCTCCACGCGGGAACTGCCGGCGGAGGTGGCGCTGCTGGCACTGGGCTTTACCGGGCCCGAGCCCGGCTCGGTCGTGGGGCAGTTGGGCCTGGATCTAGATGAGCACGGGTTGGTCAAGCGGTATCGAGATTACCGCACCGAAGTGGACGGTGTTTATGTTTGTGGTGATGCTGGCCGGGGACAGTCACTAATTGTCTGGGCGATCGCGGAGGGCCGGGCCGCGGCGGCTTCGGTCGATAAATACCTCACCGGTGCCACCAACCTGCCGGCACCGATTTTAGCCACGGCTCGGCCACTTGTTGTCTAACAGCGCTTACAAGGCGGTGGTCTAGGATTTCGGTTATGCGTCGCGCGAAAATCGTTGCCACCCTAGGGCCGGCTACCTCGTCCATCGAAAGTATCCGGGCCCTAATTGCCGCCGGCATGGATGTGGCTCGGTTGAACCTTTCACACGGGGGGCACGCGGATCACGCGAAGGCTTTTGCCCAAGTACGACAGTGTGCTGACGAGGTCGGTAGGGGTGTTGGGATTCTGGTCGATCTGCAGGGCCCTAAAATTCGTCTGGGCCGATTCGTCGGTGGGTCGGTGCTTCTTGAGGCCGGTGCTGAGTTCATCGTCACCACCGAGGACGTTCCGGGCGACGTGAAGATGGTGTCTACCTCCTACGCCGACCTGCCCCGCGACGCCCACCTGGGTCATCGAGTGTTGGTTGATGACGGGCGCATCACCTTGGAAGTTACCGCCGTTGACGGGCCGCGGGTGGTAACGCGGGTAGTAGAAGGCGGCCGAGTATCGGATAACAAGGGCTTCAATTTGCCCGGAGTAGCCGTGAGTGTGCCAGCGATGTCCGAGAAAGATATGGACGATTTGCGGTGGGCACTGCGCATCGGAGCAGACATGATCGCTCTTTCATTTGTGCGTTCGGCTGCCGATATTAAGGACGTTCATCGCATTATGAGCGAAGAAGGTGTGCACCTGCCGGTCCTTGCTAAGGTTGAAAAACCGCAGGCCGTTGACAACCTTGAGGAGATTGTCGAAGCTTTTGACGGCGTGATGGTGGCCCGTGGTGATCTCGGTGTTGAATTACCGCTCGAAGCGGTGCCACTGGTGCAAAAGCGGGCAATCCAAATGTGCCGTGAAGTCTCTAAGCCGGTAATCGTTGCAACCCAGATGCTGGATTCGATGATGTCTGCGACCCGGCCCACTCGGGCCGAAGTCAGCGATGTAGCGAATGCGGTATTAGATGGCGCCGACGCCCTGATGCTGTCCGGGGAGACCAGCATCGGTGCCCACCCCGGCCTGGTCATTGAAACTATGTCGAGAATCATTGAGCACGTTGAACTGGGGGCACTGGCCTCGTTACCACCCCTTATTGACGATCGACAAGGCTCAACTGCGCGCGCACTAACCCATGCGGCGGTGGGCGTCGCCGACGAGATCGAGGCCACCCACTTAATCGCGTTCACCGAGACCGGGCTTTCGGCGCGACTCATCGCCCGGTGGCGCAACCAGACCCCACTCCTTGCTTTCACCCCTAGCTCCCGAGTGCGCAGTCAACTGTCCTTGGTTTGGGGGGTGGAAACTTTCCTGGTGACCGGTGTGACTCATACCGATGACATGGTGGCCCAGGTGGACCAGGCCCTGCTCGATATCGGCCGCGCGATGGCAGGGGACCGAGTCGTAATCGTCGCCGGCGTTCCCCCCGGCGTTCCGGGCACCACCAATGGCATGCGCGTGCACAGTATTGGCTCTGGGCCACGTGGCTGAGCTACCCCACCAGCACCTGTGCTAAGTTGAGGGAGTTAGACGTCCTTTAAGTCCGTCCTGTGAGACGGGGAAGGGGGTCCATTTTTATGGATTCAGGTTTTACGGATTCGGCGCGGTCGGTGGTACTCGATGCCGGTGATATCGGTCGGGCCATTAGACGCATTTCCCATGAGATTGTTGAGCGCAACAAGGGCGCGGCCGATCTCATTTTGCTAGGAATCCCGACCCGAGGTGTTTTCCTTGCCGATCGCATTGCTGCGGCAATTGAGCAAATTGACGGCGAGGGTGTAGCGGTGGGGGCCCTTGATATCACCTTGTACCGGGATGATTTGCGGCTGCGTCCGGCTCGTGCCCTTGAATCGACCGCCATCCCAACCGGCGGGATCGATGACAAAGTCGTCGTCCTTGTCGATGACGTGCTCTTTTCTGGACGTACGGTGCGGGCGGCATTGGACGCACTGAACGACATCGGGCGTCCCCGCGGTGTGCAACTTGCCGCCCTGGTTGATAGGGGGCACCGGGAACTGCCAATTCGCGCCGATTTCGTCGGCAAGAACCTACCGACCGCACTCGCCGAACAAGTGCGGGTGCGCCTAGTCGGATTCGACGATATCGATGAGGTCACCATTGAGGGCGGTGCTAGGTAGATGCGGCACTTACTATCGGCCGGCGACCTAGACGTGGATGCGGCTTGCCTAATCTTGGACACCGCGGCGCAGTTGGCGTCGGTGACCGATCGATCGGTGAAGAAACTGCCCACGTTACGGGGTCGCACCGTGGTCAATTTGTTCTTCGAGGATTCCACTCGCACTCGTATTTCATTTGAAATAGCGGCGAAGCGACTATCTGCGGATGTCATTAACTTTGCCGCCAAGGGGTCGAGTGTTTCAAAGGGTGAAAGCCTCAAGGACACCGCGCTCACCTTGGAGGCGATGGGCGCCGATGCGGTGGTGATTCGACACAGCTCCTCCGGAGCCCCCCATCGCCTGGCGACAGCGGGCTGGATTCAAGGCAGTGTCGTTAATGCCGGTGACGGTACCCATGAGCATCCAACGCAGGCCCTTCTTGATGCATTCACCCTTCGACACCACCTGCGCGCCGGCACCGGGGATTTAGCCGGGCTGCGGGTCGCAATTGTCGGGGATATCTTGCATAGCCGGGTTGCCAGATCCAATGTGCTACTACTTCGCACCCTTGGCGCGCAGGTGACGGTTATCGCACCTCCAACATTGCTGCCGTACGGTGTCAATGATTGGCCCTGTGCGGTGAGTTATGACCTAGACGATGTGCTACCGCATGTTGATGCGGTGATGATGCTCCGCGTGCAGGCGGAGCGCATGCACGCGGCTTATATCCCATCGGTAAACGAGTACAGCCGCAGGTACGGGCTAGATATCTGCAGACTTGGCTTGCTACCTCCGCATGCGATTGTTTTGCACCCAGGACCGATGAATCGGGGTATGGAGATTTCTGCAGATGTTGCTGACAGCGCCCGCGCCGTGATGGTCGAGCAAGTCACCAATGGCGTGAGTATTCGCATGGCCGTGCTTTACCTACTACTCGGTGGCATGACTGACGAGGATCGAAAGGACCTTTAATGACGAAACAGAGTACGGTTCTTCGCGGGGTGCGCCCATACGGTGAAGACGTGGTCGACATCGTCATCCGTGCCGGGGTTATCTCCGAGATCGTCAAGGCTGGTAGTGGCGCTGGCCAGGTAATTGATGCCGGCGAATTGATTGCGCTACCTGGCTTCGTTGACCTGCACACCCACTTGCGGGAACCCGGGCGCGAGGATGCCGAAACGATTGAGACCGGATCTAGGGCTGCGGCACTCGGTGGTTTCACTGCTGTCTTCGCCATGGCCAATACCTCGCCGGTTGCCGATACCGCCGGGGTGGTCGAGCAGGTTTGGCACCTGGGGCAAGAGACCGGCTTGGTTGATGTTTTCCCGGTCGGGGCGGTAACGGTTGGCCTCGGCGGCGAGCAATTGGCTGAACTTGGTGCCATGGCAACTTCGGCGGCGCAGGTTCGGGTGTTTAGTGACGATGGTAAGTGCGTTCACGATGCGGCGATCATGCGAAGGGCACTTGAATATGTGAAGGCATTCGATGGAGTTATTGCACAGCACGCGCAAGAGCCAAGGCTGACAGTCGATGCGCAGATGAATGAAGGCTTGCTGTCAGGGCAACTTGGCCTGACCGGCTGGCCCGGTGCTGCCGAGGAATCAATTGTGGCGCGCGATGTGCTCCTTGCAGAGCATGTTGATTCGCGACTGCACGTTTGCCATGTCTCGACCGCTGGCTCGGTTGAGGTGATCAAGTGGGCAAAAGCTCGTGGTATCAAGGTCACCGCGGAAGTGACCCCACATCACCTGCTACTTACCGAAGACCTAGTGGCCACCTATGACCCCGTGTACAAAGTGAATCCACCCCTTCGAACCAGTGCAGATGTAATTGCGTTACGAGCCGCATTGGCAGCTGGCACTATCGACGCTATCGCCACCGATCATGCACCGCACCCCCACGAGGACAAGGATTGCGAATGGGCTGCGGCCGCATTTGGCATGCTCGGATTGCAGACCGCATTTAGTATCGCGGTGCTGACCATGATCAATTCCGGGTTATTGGATTGGCGCACCCTCGCCGATCGGCTGTCGGTGCGCCCGGCCCGCATTGGCCATGCGGTGGGACACGGACATGATTTGGTGGTGGGTGCACCGGCCAATATCGCGGTGGTTGACCCGGCGGCGTCCTGGGTCGTGGAACCAGCCACTTTCGCCTCAAAGAGTCGTAACAGCCCGTACTCGGGGATGACTTTGCCGGGCCGTGTCGTCCACGTTTTCAAGTCGGGTGAGGCGAGCGTCACCGGCGGTAGCACCACATGTTGAATAGGGGTGTGGGTAGGTCAATTGCTCGTGCGCCTGCGGTTTTGGTGCTGGAGGATGGCCAGGTAGCCCGGGGACAAAGCTATGGGGCAGCGGGTCACACCGTCGGTGAAGCGGTCTTCAACACCGGCATGACCGGTTACCAGGAGACCTTGACCGATCCGTCATACCGGCGCCAGATCGTAATCATGACCGCACCGCATATTGGTAATACCGGAGTTAATGACGAAGATGGTGAGTCCGCACGTATTTGGGTGGCCGGTTATGTAGTGCGCGATCCTTCGCGCGTTTCCTCAAATTGGCGCGCCCAGCGTGGGCTTGAGGATGAACTTCGCGAGCAAGGGATCGTCGGGATTTGCGGGGTGGATACCCGGGCGCTGGTCCGGCACCTACGCGAACGCGGTGCCATGCGCGCTGGGATCTTCACCGGTGCCCAAGCGGGTCTGCCGACCACAAAGTTATTGGCTCAGGTGCAGTCCAGCCCGGCAATGACGGGTGCGAACCTGACCGGTGAGGTGAGCACCACTAAGGCCTACTCGGTGCCGGCTATCGGCAGCCGTGAGTTCACGGTGGTAGCTGTTGATCTTGGTATTAAGACAATGACCCCGCACCTGCTAACCCAACGAGGCATTGAGGTGCAAGTGGTCCCGTCGACCACTACCGCACCGGAGGTCCTCGCCCGAAATCCCGACGGGGTGTTCTTCTCGAACGGCCCCGGCGACCCGGCAACCGCTGATAGCGCAGTTGCGCTGTTGTCGCAGGTGCTCACCGCTCGGGTACCAGTTTTTGGTATTTGTTTCGGTAATCAAATCCTAGGTAGAGCCCTCGGACTGGGGACCTACAAATTGCGCTATGGCCACCGCGGAATCAATTCGCCAGTTCAGGATCTGCGCACGGGCCGGGTGAGTGTTACCGCGCACAATCATGGGTTCGCCGTCGCGGCCCCGCGTGGTGGACCATTCCAGACACCTTTTGGGTCCGCCGAAGTAAGCCATGTCTGCCTAAATGACGATGTTGTTGAAGGTTTGCGCTGCCTCGAGGTGCCGGCGTTTAGTGTTCAGTATCACCCAGAGGCCGCCGCCGGACCGCATGATGCCGCCGGGCTATTCGACGAGTTCGTTGATCTAATGAAAGCTGATCGCTAATGCCAAGGCGCGCGGACATCAAGTCGATCTTGGTGATTGGGTCGGGGCCGATTGTCATCGGGCAGGGCTGTGAGTTCGACTATTCGGGTACGCAAGCCTGTCGGGTACTAAAGGACGAGGGCCTACGCGTCGTGCTAGTGAATTCAAATCCGGCAACGATCATGACTGACCCGGAATTTTCTGATGCAACGTATATCGAGCCAATTACCCCAGAGTTTGTCGAGCGCATCATCGCTAAGGAGCGCCCGGACGCGGTGCTACCAACATTGGGTGGCCAAACGGCATTGAATATTGCGGTAGCGCTGCACAAGAACGGTGTGCTCGAGCGGTACGGCGTTGAAATGATCGGCGCTGACGTCGATGCTATCGAGCGTGGCGAGAACCGGGAATTGTTTCGCGGTATCGTCGCCGCGATCGGAGCCGAAAGTGCGCCGTCGGTGGTTTGCCATTCGATGACCGAGGCTCAGCGGGCCGCTGAGCAACTTGGGTTTCCGGTCGTAGTCCGGCCCTCATTCACGATGGGCGGAGCGGGGTCCGGTATCGCCTACAACGACGAGGACTTGTTGCGCATCGCGGGAGCCGGCCTGCAAGCGAGTCCAACTACCGAGGTGCTCCTAGAAGAGTCGATAATCGGCTGGAAGGAGTACGAACTTGAGCTGATGCGCGATCGAAATGACAATGTCGTCGTGATCTGCTCAATCGAGAACCTCGACCCGATGGGCGTGCACACCGGTGACTCAATAACGGTTGCGCCGGCTTTGACTCTCACCGATCGTGAGTATCAGCATATGCGCGATGTCGGGATCGAAATTATTCGAGCCGTCGGAGTGGATACGGGTGGGTGCAATATTCAGTTCGCAATCAATCCTGCAGATGGCCGCATGATAGTCATCGAGATGAATCCAAGAGTTTCTCGCTCATCGGCTCTGGCATCTAAGGCCACCGGGTTCCCCATCGCCAAAATCGCAGCCCGGTTGGCTATTGGCTACACACTTGATGAGATCCCCAACGACATCACCAAGAAGACGCCGTCGTCCTTTGAACCTAGTCTTGACTATGTTGTTGTCAAAGTCCCACGGTTTGCTTTCGAGAAGTTCCCCAACGCTGATCCGGTGTTGACCACCACTATGAAAAGTGTTGGTGAAGCCATGTCAATCGGCCGAAACTTTGGCGAGGCATTGCAAAAGGCACTTCGTTCATTGGAGAAGCCTGAAGCAATTTTCACCTGGCCGACCGACCCAGCGGGCGTGGATGTGCAAGTTTTCCTTGAGCAAATGCACCGACCCCATGATGGTCGTCTCTCCTTGGTTCAGCAGGCGCTGTGGGCCGGAGCGTCAATTGATCAGGTTCACGAGTCCACGGGTATTGACCCCTGGTTTTTGGACCAAATCTGCCAATTGAATGAACTCGCGGATGAGATTCGATCTGCATCAGTCCTCGATGAGCAACTACTTCGCCGCGTGAAGCGAAGCGGTTTCTCAGATAAACAAATCGGCCAACTACGCGGCAGTAGCGAGGACGAAATCCGAGAGATTCGCCATCACCTCGGTGTGCGGCCGGTATTTAAGACGGTGGACACTTGCGCGGCCGAGTTCGAGGCGCAGACCCCATATCACTATTCAACTTACGATGATGAAAATGAAGCTATCGCTAGTGACCGCCCGAAAGTGATTATTCTGGGATCAGGTCCAAATCGCATTGGCCAGGGTATTGAATTCGACTACTCATGTGTCCATGCTGCGCTGACGTTACGCGATGCCGGGTATGAAACGATCATGATCAATTGCAATCCCGAGACCGTTTCGACTGACTACGACACATCGGACCGCCTATATTTTGAGCCGCTGACTTTCGAGGATGTACTAGAGATAGTGCACGCAGAGCAGCAGGCGGGCAACATGATCGGGGTGATCGTGCAACTGGGCGGGCAAACCCCACTTGGACTTGCCCAGCGGCTAAAGAATGCCGGTGTGCCGATCATCGGCACTAGCCCGGAGTCGATTCACCTAGCCGAAGATCGGGGTGCATTTGGTCGTGTGCTCGCGCAGGCGGATCTGCCGGCGCCCAAGCACGGCACCGCTAGGTCCTTTCCGGAAGCACAAGCGATTGCGGCCGATGTCGGCTACCCGGTACTGGTTCGCCCAAGTTATGTTCTCGGTGGCCGCGGCATGGAGATCGTCTACGACGACGAAATGCTCGCTGACTATTTGGGCAGGGCAACTCAGATTAACCCCGAACACCCAGTATTAGTCGATCGTTTCTTGGATGATGCCATCGAGATTGATGTTGATGCGATCTTTGATGGTGAAGAACTCTTCCTCGCGGGTGTGATGGAACATATTGAGGAAGCCGGCATACATTCTGGGGATTCAGCATGTGCGCTACCCCCAATCACCTTGGGCGCATCGGAGATAGATCGTATTCGTGAGTCCACTCTTCGCATCGCCAAGGCAATCGGAGTACTTGGGCTGCTAAATGTGCAATATGCTTTGGTATCGGATGTGCTTTATGTGCTCGAGGCCAATCCAAGAGCCTCGCGTACCGTGCCATTCGTCTCCAAGGCAACCGCCGTTCCGATCGCGAAAGCGGCCGCCCGGGTCATGGTTGGCCAAACAATTGCTCAACTGCGTAGTGCGGGTTTACTACCGGAGTTCGGTGACGGTGGCACCATGCCAGCGGGTGCGGCATGCTCGGTTAAAGAGGCCGTTCTTCCGTTCGGCCGGTTCCATGGTGTTGACACTTTGCTCGGCCCGGAAATGCGTTCGACCGGCGAAGTCATGGGTATTGACGATAGTTTTGGGTTGGCATTTGCGAAGTCCCAGGAGGCGGCATATGCCGGGGGATTGCCGACTTCTGGTACGGCGTTCGTGTCGCTTGCGAATCGCGATAAGCGCGCAGCGATCTTCCCGATCATGCGGTTAGCTGATATGGGGTTTGAGATCGCGGCCACGGCCGGTACTGCTGATATTTTGGGACGCCACGGGATAAGAGCGCGGGTATTGCGAAAGCACCATGAGGGCCGGGGCCCGGCAGGTGAGCCAACCACAATTGATCTGATCATGGCTGGTGAGATCGCACTTATTGTCAATACTCCCTACGGGGTCGGCCCGCGTGTGGACGGCTACGAAATCCGCACGGCCGCGGTGATCAAGTCCGTGCCGTGCATCACCACGGTTCAGGGCTTGGCGGCCGCGGTACAAGGCATTGATTCCCTGCGCCAAGCCGATGCCAGTGTTCGCTCCCTGCAAGACCATGCCCGAGATCTGCTCAAGCTTCGGCTAAGTGCTAGCGGTAGCCTCAACCCGGCGGAGTCAAGTTGAGCTGGGACCGCGCTAGCGAGGAAGGTGTGGCTAGATGCCAATTCAGGTAAGGGGAGAGGTACTTGATGTGCGCCGCGCCGGTTCCTACTACGTGTTGTCCATCACTGCCTCGGGTATTCCAGAGTCTTTTCGCCCCGGTCACTTCGTCACCATTGGGATTGGCGGCGAAGAATCCGGCCTGATCTTGCAACGGGCATTTGCAATCCATCAAGTGCAATCCCGCGGAGTTTACGGGGGCACATTAGATGTGGTAGTCGGTGTGCATGGTAAAGGAAGTCGCTGGCTTAGTGAACGGCGTCGCCATGACACCCTTGAGATTGTCGGCCCCCTCGGTAAGCCATTTATTTTGCCGAAAGAGGGGGTGCCATGTGTGTTGGTAGGGGGTGGCTACGGATCGGCCCCACTTTTTATGTTGGCCGAGCAGCTACGCGAGCGCGGATGCCGAGTTGATGTGGTACTTGGTGCTTCAACCGAAGAAAAACTCTACGGTGTCCTGGACATCAAGAGGGTCTCGTCAATGCTCACAATCACCACCGAGGATGGCTCATCCGGAACGAAGGGCCGGGTCACCGATGTGCTGCCCGGTATTATGGAACGTAGTAATTCGGTCGTGGTTTACGCATGTGGGCCGATGGGCATGCTCGAGGCAGTCGCCGCCATTGCCTCGGAGTATCGCGCTTATAGCCAGTGTTCGGTCGAGGAAGCCATGGCCTGCGGTATTGGCATCTGTATGACCTGCGTGCTGCCGGTGATCGGTGAGGATGGGCTCACCCGGATGGTCCGGTCCTGCGTGGAGGGCCCAATATTTCGTGGTGATCTGGTGCGCTGGGCTGAAATTGGCACAATTCCTGCCGATGCGCTCGGCGCCCCAGCATTGGATGCTTCATGAGTCGGGCGATGTTCGGGCGCGCCGCCCGCTCGGCTGTTATGTCCCAAGGCGTCGATATGTCCGCCACCCTTGGTTCGCTGGCAATGCCGAGTCCGGTCTTGACGGCTTCGGGATGCGCCGCCTCGGGGCGGGAGCTCGATCAGTTCTTTGATATCACCAAAATAGGTGCGATTGTGACAAAGAGTGTGATGTTGCGTGCCCGCTCTGGGCGGCCAACCCCGCGCATGTGTGAGACCCCAAGCGGCATGCTCAACTCGATCGGGCTACAAGGTCCTGGAATCGAGGACTTCATTGAAGAAGATCTAGCCTGGCTGACATCGCGTGGTGCTCGCACGGTGGTGTCAATTGCCGGAGAGTCCGTAGAGGAGTACGGAAAGCTGGCCCAGAAGTTGCGCCCCGCCGCGGGTGTAGGTGCGATTGAGGTCAATATCTCGTGCCCCAATGTTGATGCTCGAAATCAGGTTTTCGCCTGTGACCCCGAACTGGCTGCCAACGTGATCCAAACAGTGCGCCGACAAAGTGAATCGCAGACTCCGATATTTGCAAAGCTCTCCCCCGATGTCACCGATATCACCGAGATTGCGCGGTCGGTAATACGCGCGGGGGTAGATGGGTTGACGGTAATTAACACCACTCTTGGCATGGTGATTGACGTAGAGACAATGCGACCGGCACTTGCCGGGGTGACGGGCGGCCTAAGCGGGCCAGCGATTCGACCCATCGCACTTCGCTGCGTGTGGCAAATTCGCCAGGCGTTTCCCGATATCCCGATCCTTGGAGTGGGGGGTATCCGCACCGGCCTTGATGCGTTGCAGTTCATTCTGGCCGGTGCTAACGCGGTTTCAGTAGGCACCATGACATTTAATGATCCGTCAGCGCCGTTTCGCGTGCAAAATGAGTTGGCCCTTGCACTTGCTGATCGGGGATTCGAAAGTGTTAGCCAGGCGATCTCCTACGGCCATCGCGGCGCAGATGTTTTTGAACTCGAGGCCGAAGGCGAAACCGAACCCGAATGACAGATAAGCGTGCACCAATCGCGGTGGCATTGGATGCACCAAACTTGGGCGTACTAGTTTCGTGGGCGCAGGCGGTGGCCCCGGTGGTGTCAACCTTAAAAGTTGGCCTTGAGGTCTTCTGCCGCGATGGTGCCCTCGCGGTCACCTCCGCACGTGCGGCGGCCAGTTCGGTTGGTATCAGCGAAATTGACATCTTTCTAGATTTAAAACTCCATGACATCCCTGCGACAGTCGCGGGTGCGGCGCGGGCGGTGGCCCATTTGGAACCGGAGATATTGACGGTGCATGCGGCGGGGGGACCGGCCATGGTCGAAGCCGCTGCACTAGCTTTGCCGTATACCAAAATTGCAGCGGTAACCATATTGACCTCAATCGATGAGCAGGCCCTGGTGGCCATTGGATTTACCGGGCCGTCAATTGCGGCCGCGGTGCGGTTAGCGCTGCTGGCAACAAATGCCGGCGCGCGGGCGGTGGTTTGCTCACCACATGAGGTGGGTGCGATTCGGGCGGTGGTCGCACCTGATATTCAGTTGATCACCCCCGGGGTGCGGCCAGCCGGCAGTTCGGTTGATGACCAAAAGCGGGTGGCAACGCCACAGCAAGCAATCGCGGACGGCACTGATCTATTGGTAATCGGCCGACCAATCACCGGAGCAGCTGATATCGCACAGGCGGCTCGCGACATTGCATTCAGTATCGTGGATGTGAAGTAGTGGAGCCGCGACTTGCGCCATTGATAGTTGTCTCGGGCCCATCTGGAGTTGGCAAGAGCACTGTCGTGGACGCGGTGCTGGCGCTGGTCCCTGAGGTTTGGCTGTCAGTGTCAGTGACTACTAGGCCGCCGCGAGTCGGCGAAGTAGCCGGCCGGGACTATCACTTCGTTGATGATGAGCAGTTCGATCGCTTTATCGAGCAGGACGAACTTCTCGAGTGGGCCCAATTCGCGGGCAATAGATACGGCACCCCGCGTGGCCCGGTGCTCGAACATCGAGCCAGCGGCAAACCGGTGATCTTGGAGATTGAAGTAGCCGGCGCGCGGCAGGTGCGAAGTCGAGTACCCGAGGCCCGACTGGTGTTCTTAGCGCCACCTTCGCGGCCCGAATTGGAGGCCAGGCTAATCGGCAGGGGCACCGAGTCGCCGGCCGCGGTGGCCCAGCGATTGGCGGCAGCAGAGCTGGAATTGGCGGCGGCCCCAGAGTTCGATCAGGTCATAGTCAATACCGATGTTGGCCAGTGTGCGGCTGCATTGGTAGCATGCCTCCATGAGTAACTCAAGATCTGATGGCATCACCCATCCCTCGATCGACGCCCTTTTGGAAAAGACCGACTCGAAGTTCTCTTTGGTCATCTACGCGTCCAAGCGAGCGCGACAAATAAATGCCTATTACTCGCAGTTGGGTGAGGGCTTGCTGGAGTACGTTGGCCCCCTCGTTGAGACCCATGTGCAAGAGAAGTCTCTTTCGATCGCACTTCGCGAGATAGATGCCGGTCTATTGCAGTCCGAGGCGATCGAGGTAGTCGAGGCGACGGCCTGACTTCGATGTCGTCGCCTCGTGTCGTACTTGGGGTAGCCGGTGGAATCGCCGCCTATAAGGCTGTCGAGGTGCTCAGGGGGTTGACCGAGTCCGGTCATGACGTAACCGTGGTACCTACCGAGGCGGCACTGCACTTCGTCGGTGCGGCGACTTGGTCGGCGTTATCGGCGCAGCCGGTCGCTACCTCGCTTTGGGCGAACCCCTATGAGGTCCCACACGTTAAATTAGGGCAACAAGCCGATTGTGTGGTGGTGGCTCCGGCCACCGCCGATCTGCTCGCCCGGGCCACCCACGGGATCGCCAATGACCTACTAACGAATGTGCTCCTGACCGCCCGCTGTCCGATTGTCTTGGCGCCGGCGATGCACACTGAAATGTGGCAGCACCCGGCTACCCAGAGCAATGTCGCCATCCTTCGAAAGAGGGGCGTGATTGTGCTCGAGCCGGCCACCGGGCGGCTGACCGGGGCCGACTCCGGACCTGGCCGGTTACCTGAGCCGGCGGCCATCCTCGCAGCGGTTCAAGATGTGCTGCGCCGACAACCGACCGGTGATCTAGCCGGCCGGCGCGTGGTAGTTAGCGCCGGCGGCACCCGCGAGGCTTGGGATCCGGTTCGATTCATCGGCAATATCAGTAGTGGGCGACAAGGGGTTGAGTTGGCCCGCACCGCGGTATCCCGGGGGGCCCAGGTGACTTTGGTGGCCGCGCACCTAGCCGTTGCCCCGCCGGCCGGGGTCACTTTGCGGTCGGTCAGTTCTGCGGCGGAGTTACTTGAGGCCATGTGCACTGCGGCGGTTGACGCCGATGCGGTCATCATGGCGGCGGCGGTGGCCGATTTTCGCCCGGAAGTTATAGCTACTAGCAAGATCAAGAAACCCGATGGGCCGGCTGATCTCAACCTTAAGCTGACAGCGACCGTTGATATTTTGACCGAATTGGTGCGCCGCCGCGAGGGTGACCTACCGGTGCTGGTGGGATTTGCGGCCGAGACCGCGATTGATGCCACCGAGTTAAGTGACTTAGGCCACCGCAAATTGGCCCGTAAAGGCTGTGACCTCCTGGTGGTCAACGAGGTTGGGCGGCAAGTGGTATTTGGGGCAGAAGAAAATGAAGTGACGATTTTAGGCCGCGAGGGCACCTCGGTGCATGTGCCCCGGGCCACCAAGGCGGCGATTTCCGATGCGGTCTGGGACGCCGTGGTGCATGAATGGAAACGCACTTAGCCATTACACTCAAGCCGCACCCGTGAGTCTGATAAATGGTTTTGCCGACATCCGTAAGGGGATATCACTTGTCTAAGCGCTTGTTCACGTCTGAGTCAGTCACCGAGGGCCATCCGGATAAAATGGCGGACCAGATCAGCGATGCCATTCTCGATGATTTACTTCGGCAAGACCCGCGCAGTCGGGTTGCGGTCGAGACCATGTTGACCACCGGGCAGGTGCACGTGGCCGGCGAGGTCACCACCGAGGGCTTCGCGGATGTTATTCGCTTGGTGCGCGACACGGTGCTAGGTATCGGATATGACTCCTCAACCAAGGGTTTTGACGGCGAGTCCTGCGGTATCTCGGTTTCAATAGGCAAGCAGTCCCCGGACATCGCCCAAGGTGTAGACGATGCGATCGAAGAGCGCGAGGGCGGCAGTGGCGACCCACTTGACCGCCAAGGTGCCGGTGACCAAGGCCTGATGTTCGGGTACGCATGCACCGACACCCTTGAGCTCATGCCGCTGCCAATTTCCTTGGCCCACCGGTTGGCCGAGCAATTGACAGCGGTGCGCAAGGACGCCCGAGTGCCATACCTCCGCCCAGATGGCAAGACCCAGGTAACAATCGAGTACGACGAGAATGATCGACCGACTCGAATTGACACCATCGTGGTTTCCAGTCAGCACTCGCGCGATATCAATCTCGACACCATGCTGAGCCCAGATATTCGGGCCCATGTTGTTGATCCAATCCTGGAAACCTTGGACTTGGATTCCCGGGACTACCGGCTCCTTGTCAACCCAACCGGCCGGTTCGAGGTCGGCGGCCCCATGGGCGATGCCGGTCTTACCGGCCGCAAAATCATCGTTGACACCTACGGAGGCATGGCCCGGCACGGTGGGGGGGCGTTCTCCGGCAAGGATCCGTCAAAAGTCGACCGCTCGGCTGCCTATGCGGTGCGGTGGGTGGCAAAGAACGTCGTTGCTGCCGGCTTAGCCACCCGCTGCGAAGTGCAGGTCGCCTATGCCATCGGCAAAGCGCACCCGGTCGGTGTATTCGTCGAGACTTTTGGCACCGGCATCATCGGTGACGAAGCCATCCAAGACGCCATTCTTCAGGTATTTGATCTGCGCCCGGCGGCGATCATTCGTGATCTAGATCTGCTCCGGCCAATATTTCGGGTGACCAGCGCATATGGTCACTTTGGCCGCCCGCAGGGTACCAACGAGTTACTTGACGCAGATCAGCCAGCGCTCCGTTCGCAGGTGGGCCCCACATTTACTTGGGAGAGCACCGACCGCGCCGAGGACTTACGGACTGTTGCCGGGGTGTGAAGCCCGCGACCGACCCCTCAGAAGACCAACTGGTACTACTGCCAGCGGGGGGCAAGGCGCCCGTGCGAAGGCCCCGAAAGGGGCCGCCGTCACCAGTGGCCTTGGCGCCGGTGTCGCCGATCGCGCAAGTTCGAATTGACTCGCCGCTGCCGCAACTTGATCGGATTTTCGACTACACCATTTCGCAGCAACTTGATGATTTGGTGCAACCAGGGGTCCGGGTTCGCGTGCGCTTTGCCGGGAGATTGGTAACCGGATTTGTGGTCGGCCGGGTGCCGACCAGCACTGCCGGCAAGGCACTGCGTCCTATTGAGCGCGTGCTTTCCGGTGAGCGCGTTCTCACCCCGCAGCTTGCTGAATTGGTTGCGGCCGTTGCCGAACACTATGCGGGGACATTTTCCGATGTAGTACGCAGTGCAGTCCCGCCTAGGCATGCCCGGGCGGAGTCTTTGCAGTATGAGCTACCCGAGTTGGCGGTTGAAGTTAAAGATCAAGATGTTGCTCGTTGGGGCCGGTACACCAACGGGGCAGCGTTGTTTCGACGGCTTCGGGGTGGTAAATCTGCGAATACTCGGGGAGTGTGGAGTGCCGCGCCGGCCCAGCCCTGGTACCAAGACATCGCGGCCTTGGTTCGCGCCGTTCTTGAGCCGTCGATTGGCGGTGCGATCGTGGTACTGCCCGATGCACATGACGTTGATTTGCTCGCGCATGAACTTTCCGAACTGCGTGACATCACGGCGGTACTCACGGCCGATCAAGGCCCCGAGCGTCGATACCGTGAGTTTCTTCGCGGTTTACGTGGTGCGGCGAGGCTGGTGATCGGTACTAGGGCTGCGGTCTTTGCCCCGGTATTAGATCTGCGGCTTATCGTGGTCTGGGATGATCAGGATGATTCCCTTTGGGAACCGCATGCGCCATATTGGAACGCCCGTGACGTAGCTGCCATCCGGTCATCTGCACAGGGCTGCGCCCTCCTCGTTGGTGCACCGGCAAGGAGCGTTGAGACCCAGCTTTGGTGTGAGCAGGGGTGGGCGAGGTCATTGGCTCCGACCCGTGAAGTAATTTCAGCGACCGCGCCGATGGTAAGAGCGCTGGAACAAGATGACCTAGAGCGCGATGTGGCGGCGGCTTCGGCGCGGCTGCCGCACATGGCCTGGCTGGTGGCCAAAGCCGGCTTGAAGTTGGGTCCGGTGCTAGTTCAAGTACCGCGGCGCGGCTATCTACCAACCCTAAGCTGCCAAAATTGTCGGAGACCGGCACGGTGCGCATGTGGTGGCTTACTCGGGCAAGGCGTTGGGCAGAGCAGCCCAGCATGTACTTGGTGTGGGGTACCTGCGGCTAATTGGAAATGCAAAGTCTGCGGTGACACGAACTTGCGTGCGGTGGCAATTGGGGTAGAACGCACCGCCGAGGAATTCGGCCGGGCATTTCCCTCGACCCAGATAATCTGGTCGCAGTCCTCGGCCATGCGCCGAAACGTCAGTGCCTCGCCCGCCTTGGTTATTGCCACACCTGGCGCCGAACCTGTCGCCGACGGGGGTTACGCCGCCGTCATTATTTTAGATGCCCGCGGGCAATTGCAGCGTCCGCAACTGCAGGCAACGGTAGAAGCTGCTCGGCGATGGTTCGGCGCGGCACTGCTCGCGCAGCCCCGTGCGCCACTCGTAATTACCGCGGATAACTCCGAGCCGGTGGTGCAGGCTTTGATTCGCTGGGATGCGCCCGGGTTTGCCCAGCGCGAACTTGCCGACCGGGTTGCCGCCGGCTTACTCCCCAGTACTCGAATGGCGGTGTTGCACGGCGCACCTACTGACATCAGTGACGTCTTATCGATGTTGACCGTTGATCATCAAGTCCTCGGCCCGACGGACGGCAGTTGCATAGTTGTCGTGCGCCGGGAACTTGGGTCGATGTTGAGTGGGCAACTACGGGTGATTTCGGCAACACGTGCAACGAAGAGCACGGGTAAGCCGGTCAATGTGGTGCTCGATCCCCGCGAGCCGATTGCCAAGGCAAGCCCACCAATGACCGGGGCACAAAAACCGGGGCCATAGAATCCGGTCATGGCAATTCAACCCATTCGGCTCTTCGGTGATCCGGTGCTACGCACGCCGGCCGCTGCCGTTGAGACTTATGACAAAGAGTTGCGCAAGCTCGTGGCCGACCTGACCGACACCATGCAAAACGCACCAGGTGCGGGCTTGGCGGCGCCCCAGATCGGTGTGCTGCTGCGGGTGTTCACCTATTGGGTGGAGGACGAGCTTGGCCACCTGATCAACCCCGAGTTGGTGTTGTCCGATGAGATTCAAGACGGGGAAGAGGGCTGCCTTTCACTCCCAGAACTAGCATTTGACACCAAACGTGCACTAAGTGTTGTCGCCCGCGGCATGAATATGCATGGGGAGCCGATCGTCATTGAAGGTAGTGATCTACTGGCGCGGTGCGTGCAGCATGAGACAGATCACCTAGATGGGATCATGTTCATTGATCGCTTGGATCCGCAGGCCCGCCGCGAGGCCATGCGCCTAGTGCGTGAATCTGAATGGTTCGGGAACCCGGCTCCTACGGTGCAGCTGAGCCCACATGCCCTGTCGGCCCGGTGGCTGTAGCCAGTGCGTTGTGTTTTTGCGGGCACGCCCGCTGTCGCTGAGGTAGCACTGCAAGTGATTTTGGATTCACCCCATGAGGTGGTGGCGGTCATTACCCGTCCGGCCGCCCGCGCTGGTAGAGGGCAGGCGCTGGCACCGAGTGAAGTCGCGGTGCTGGCGAGCGGGTTGGGCATACCGGTACTCACCCCGACAAACCTGCAGGACGGCAAATTCGAAATGCAATTGCGTGAGCTCCAGCCGGACTGCTGTCCGGTGGTGGCATACGGCGCTCTCGTACCACCTTTGTTATTGGGCATCCCCAAACATGGGTGGGTTAACTTGCATTTTTCCTTATTACCAACTTGGCGCGGCGCGGCGCCGGTTCAGTGGGCGGTACTTTCCGGCGATGCAATGACAGGTGCGACCACCTTTAGCTTGGCGTCTGGCCTTGACACCGGACCAATATTTGGAACCGTTACCGAACCCATCGAAGCGGGTGATACCGCCGGTGCCGTGCTCGACCGACTTGCGGTGTCCGGTGGGCAGTTACTAGTGGCGACCCTAGACGCCTTGGCTGCCGGCTCGATCGAAGCGGTCCCGCAGCGCAGTTCAGACATTAGTTATGCCCCGAAACTTTCGACAAGTGATGCCCGCATTAGGTGGACCGATCCGTGGGTTGGTGTGGATCGGCGGATTCGCGCTACCACGCCGACCCCGGGGCCATGGACGATGTTCGACGGTGAGCGAATCAAACTTGGTCCAATCGGGGCCAAGGGCGTCACAACTGATATCGCGCTGCCACCCGGGCAAGTGGCAGTTATCGAGGGCGCGGTCTTGGTTGGTACTGCGACCTTGCCAGCGCGGCTGGATCTAGTACAACCGGCGGGTGCGAAAATGATGCCGGCTGGTGCCTGGATTCGCGGGCTGCGCACTTCGTTGCCGATGTTTCAGTGAGTGTCGACTCGCCGCGCAAGGCGGCCGTTGAAGTTCTGCGCAGCGTGCGCGAGGAGGATGCCTATGCGAATTTGGCCATGCCAGGAGTGTTGGCGCGAATGTCGCTGACCGGTCGAGATGCTGGGTTCGCCACCGAACTTGCATACGGCACCTTGCGGTGGCAGGGCTTTTACGACGCGATTTTGACAACTTGTGTGTCGCGCCCGTGGGCCGATGTTGATCCTGATATGCAGGCCGTCCTTCGACTTGGGGTGCATCAATTATTGAACATGCGGGTGCCCTCGCATGCTGCCGTTGACTCCTCGTGTGAACTAGCGCGCAGTTTGGGGTCACCCGGAGGTGCCTCAGCCCGGGCCGGATTTGCAAATGCCATCCTCCGCAAGGTGGCGGCCCATGACCTGGAGTATTGGGTCACGACCATTGGATCCATCGGTGGGGTAGCAGGCTTGGCCGCGCGTTGGTCGCACCCGGCCTGGATAGTCCGGGCCTTCCAAGATGCTTTAGGTGAAAAGCGTGCCGAATTGCCCGCGCTGCTGGCTGCTGACAATGAGCCTGCGCACCCGGTTTTAGTTGCGCGTCCGGGTCGCATTGATCCCGAAGTCCTAAAGGTGCGCCCGGAGGTAGCACCAGGCCGATTTTCACCGTTGGCGGCGGTCCTACTTAGCGGCGCGCCAGATGCACTTGACATTGTCAGGAGTGGTGCGGTCGGGGTGCAGGACGAAGGCAGCCAGTTGGTGGCACTTGCGCTGACGCGGGCGGCGGTTTCGCAGCCGGAAAATGCGTGGCTGGATATGTGCGCTGGGCCCGGGGGCAAAGCAGCAGTCCTGGCAGGTCTTGCTGCGGTAGGCGGGATATCCTTCACTGCCGTTGAACTGCATCCGCATCGAGCACAGTTACTAAAGCGAGCACTGGGTGAAGTCCCGGCGGAAATCATCGTCGGCGATGCCATCGACGCTCCGTGGGGGGATCACCTTTTCGATCGGATCTTAATTGACGCACCCTGCACCGGCCTTGGTGCCTTGCGACGGCGCCCGGAGGCCAGGTGGCGTAAATCCCCGACCGACCTAGCAACCCTTGGTCCGCTTCAGCGCGCTCTACTCAAATCCGCCGTCGCGGCGACCCGGCCCGGGGGAGTGATCATCTACGCCACCTGCTCACCACACCTCGCTGAAACCGAATTTGTAATCGCTGATTTCGTGTCCGGGCAGCCCCGGGTGGTCGTAGAGGATGCGCGGGAGTTGCTGCCTGAGGTCAGTGATGTGGGCTCCGGCCCCTTTGTACAGCTTTGGCCGCACCGCCACGGCACCGATGCAATGTTCTTCGCGTTGCTGCGCAAAACCGGCTAGGCCCCGCTGCCGGCTTGCTACCCCGATTACTCTTTGCCCATGGGAATCTTGATCTCACCGAGTGTCCTCAACAGCGACCTGTCATGTTTGGCCGCCGAGGTCGCTCGGGTCGCTGACCATGCTGATTGGATCCACCTCGATGTCATGGACAATCACTTTGTCCCAAACCTGACTTTTGGGGTGCCGGTTGTTGAGTCCTTGCTCAAGCACCTTGATATCCCTGCCGACACTCATCTAATGATTGCTGATCCTGATCGTTGGGCACCGGCCTATGCCGAAGCAGGTGCGAGCAGTGTCACTTTTCATATCGAAGCCGCAGCACATCCCGTGCAATTGTGTCGCGACTTGCGGGCGGCCGGGGCCCGGGCCGGCGTTGGCTTGAAGCCCGGTACCGCAATTTCTGCGGTGGCAGAGCTGATGCCCGAATTGGACATGATCTTGATCATGACCGTCGAACCCGGTTTTGGCGGGCAGTCATTCATGGCGGGCATGCTGCCGAAGATTGAGCAGGCACGCGCGCTGGCGACTAAGGCAGGTACCGATATTTGGGTGCAGGTTGACGGTGGCATCGACATTCCGACAATCGAGCGCTGTGCAAGTGCCGGAGCAAATGTCTTTGTTGTTGGTTCATCAGTTTACCGAGCTGAAGATCCAGGCGCCATGGTTGATCGCCTGCGCGCCCTTGCACAAGTGGCATCGGAATTGTGAGCAACTGGGAGCCAGCCATGCGCGAGGCATTGGCGCTGGCGGTATCTGGTAACTCAAGGTGCAGCCCAAATCCTCGGGTTGGCTGCGTGCTTGTTGCCCCCGGTGGCGAAATTGTTGGCCGTGGCTACCACCACGGTGCTGGGCTGCCACATGCTGAAGTTAATGCCATCGCATCGGCTGGAGACTTGGCGCGCGGAGCAACGGCGGTTGTCACCCTTGAGCCTTGTAAACATAAGGGCCGTACTGGGCCATGTACCCAAGCACTAATTGACGTCGGAGTTAGTCAGGTGGTTTTTGCTCAGGCTGATCCATCTAAGGTGGCCGGCGGCGGCTTGCAGGTCTTAACTAGTGCTGGGATTAGGGTCATCGGTGGTGTCCTTGCTGATGAAGCCGCATTGATCAATCGGGCTTGGACCCATGTCCAGTTAACCGGGCGACCATTCGTGACAATAAAGACGGCAATGAGTCTTGATGGGCGGGTGGCCGATGCTGGTGGCGGGCCGACGGCAATAACCGGCGTCGAGGCACGTACTTGGGTGGGGCAATTACGGTCCGAGGTAGACGCGGTGCTGGTTGGTACGAACACGGTGGTAGTCGACAACCCGGCCTTGACCGCACGCGCTGGCTCCGGGGCGCTACTGGTCAATCAGCCGCTGCGGGTGGTGGTCGGGAAGCGGGCCTTACCCACAAATCTTCGTATCTTCGAGCCAACTAGTTCTGGTACGGCAATTCAAATACGGGAGTATGAGCCGGCCAAAATCCTTAGCGTGCTACATGACCGCCAGGTGCAACAGGTACTGGTTGAAGGTGGCTCCACTGTTACTTCCGCTTTCCTCAAAGCTGGCTTAGTTGACGAAATCCTGTGGTTCGTGGCACCTAAAGTTCTAGGTGCTGGGCCGGTAGCAATATCACCGCTCCCCGGTCCGCTGACGGTCAGCGTCACCGGCGTTGAGGTCATCGGCCATGATGTACTTATTCGCGGGGTACCGAACCCGGCACCGGTAACCTAAGATGAGTAAATGTTCACTGGAATTGTCGAAGAACTTGGGCGTATTGCTCAGATTGACCCCCTGCTTGACGCTGCCAAGATAAGAATCCAAGGCGCCTTGGTGATAAGTGACGTCAAACCCGGTGATTCGATCTCGGTGAACGGGGTTTGCCTAACGGTTGTTGAACTCGGCCCCGACTATTTCACCGCCGACGTGATGGCCGAAACCCTAAACCGAAGTTCACTGAGTAAGGTCGCAATCGGTTCGAAGGTCAACTTGGAACGGGCGGCCCGGGTGGACTCGCGCCTTGGTGGGCATCTGGTGCAAGGCCATGTCGATGCCGTTGCCTCGGTACTGTCGATCGACCCCGATCCACATTGGACGCTAATTCGTTTCACGTTACCGGTGGCTTTGGCCAAATATCTAGTCGAGAAAGGCTCCATAACAGTAGATGGGGTGTCACTGACCGTAGTTGAGGCCGGCCCCGATTACTTCACGGTATCCTTAATACCCACTACCTTGGAAAGCACGACATTGGGCGGGCTGGTGGTCGGAGATATTGTCAATCTAGAAGTCGATGTAATTGGTAAGTATGTTGAGCGCCTGATGAAGGATGATGCCAAGTGATCCCGGCGGACGAAGTATTCGCTGACGACGACATCTTGGCAACCCCACCGCCAGTAGTCGAGACCCTTTTCGACACCAGTCCATCGGCCGGTCTTGACTCGATTGACCAGGCGGTCTTGGCTATTAAACAAGGTCGGCCAATCGTTGTTGTGGATGATGCGGACCGAGAGAATGAGGGTGATCTGATCTTCGCGGCTTCGGCCGCCTCCCCGGAGAATGTCGCATTCATGATTCGGCACACTTCCGGTTACATCTGTGTCGGTATGCGCGGGGAGGTACTTGATCGCCTAGGCCTGCCGCCTATGACTGCGGTTAATGAAGACCGCAAGGGTACGGCGTACGCGGTATCGGTTGATGCTCGTGATGTCGAAAGCACCGGTATTTCGGCCGTCGATAGATCGCGCACAATTCGAGTGCTCGCCGATTCGTCAACCGATCGCACGGATTTAACTCGCCCGGGTCACGTCATGCCGCTTCGGGCCGTCGAAGGAGGGGTACTACGCCGCGCAGGTCACACTGAGGCTGCTGTTGATCTGGCGAAATTGGCTGGCCTTGAGCCAGCTGGTGCACTCTGTGAATTGGTCAATGATGACGGCACGATGATGCGCGCCCCCGATTGTCGAAGATTTGCGGATGACCATGGGCTCGTAATGATCTCAATCGCTGACCTGATCAAGTTCAGGCGCCGAACTGAAAAGCAGGTCAAAAAGGTAGCAACCACAAAGTTACCTACGCAGTTTGGTGACTTCACCGCGATTGGCTATAGCAGTGATATTGATGGGTCTGAGCATGTCGCACTCATTGTCGGTGATATTTCCGATGGGGAGAACGTCCTTGTCCGAGTGCACTCAGAGTGCCTAACGGGAGATGTATTCGGCTCCTTGCGCTGCGATTGCGGCCCGCAGTTACAAGGGGCCATGCGCAAGGTCGCCGAAGAGGGTCGTGGTGTGGTGCTGTATGTGAAGGGCCACGAAGGTAGGGGTATCGGACTACTCCATAAGTTGCGCGCGTACGGCCTACAGGATGCAGGTCGCGACACCGTTGATGCCAATTTGGACCTCGGCTTGCCTATTGACTCACGTGACTACGGAACAGGTGCGCAGATCTTGGCCGATCTTGGAATTAAGTCGATGCGGTTATTGACGAATAACCCGGCCAAGCGAGCAGGACTTGAGGGCTATGGCTTGTCCATAACCGAGCGAGTGCCGATGGAAATTAATGCCAATGACCACAATGTGGCGTACCTGCGGACAAAAGCCGATCGAATGGGCCATACCCTGAATTTTGATACTCGGGAGCACACCCCATGAGCGGTGCTGGATCCCCGAGCCTGCAGGCAAATGGTGAAGGCCTACGGGTAGTGATAATCGCGGCCTCATGGCATGAGCAAGTGATGTCTGGCCTCATTGCTGGTGCGACCGGTGCCTGCGCCGCTGCCGGGGCGGCGGCATCAGTCATTCGCGTTGCCGGCTCATTCGAATTACCGGTTGTCGCAAAGGCCTGCGCGGTCTCTGGGCAATTCGATGCCGTGGTTGCTTTAGGCGTGGTGATCCGCGGTGGCACCCCGCATTTTGACTTCGTCTGTGACGCGGCAACGGCCGGGCTTACCCAGGTGGCCCTTGACCACTTGATCCCGGTCGGCTTTGGCCTACTTACCTGCGATAACGAGGCCCAGGCCATCGATCGCGCTGGGTTGCTCGGTTCCCGTTCGGATAAAGGCGCCGAAGCCACGTGGGCGGCTATCACGGCCGCAATCACCCTGCGCGACCTGCCCACCTAGTAAGCGCCATAGGCTTAGTCCGTGAAAACCTTCGACGATCTCTACGCTGAGTTATTGCAGAAAATCGTCCGTCAGGACGTGAACTCCGGCACCGTGAAGTTGTTGGATCAAGGGGTGCACGCAATCGGCAAAAAGGTGGTCGAAGAGGCTGCTGAGGTGTGGATGGCGGCTGAATATGAAGGTCACGATCGTACCGCTGAAGAGATCGCACAATTGCTCTACCACGTTCAGGTGCTAATGCTGGCCAGCAAGGTCACTCTTGACGATGTGTATCGGCGGCTGTGATGACCATCCTAAGAATCGCGGTTCCTAATAAAGGTCAACTTGCTGAGCCGGCTCGTGCGATGCTTACCGAAGCCGGCTACCTGCAAAGTGGTGGGTTACGGGATCTCTTCATCAGTGACCCAGATAATGATGTTGAGTTCTATTTTTTGCGGCCAAAAGACATTGCAATCTACGTCGGCGAAGGCACCTTGGATCTGGGCATCACCGGCCGTGACATGTTGCTCGACTCTGGCGCGGATGCCAATGAGTTGCTGGCGTTGGGGTTTGCGCCGTCCAGCTTTCGGTTAGCGGCGCCGGTTGGTACCGCCAAGGCGCCGGCTGATTTAGCGGGGCTGCGAATTGCAACTTCATACTCGGGTTTACTCAACTCTTGGCTTGCCGAGCACGGTATCTCGGCGCGAGTCGTTCGCCTTGATGGCGCCGTCGAAAACGCGGTGGCCCTTGGTGTCGCTGACGCGGTCGCAGATGTTGTTGCCACCGGTACCACCATCAAGCGGGCCGGCCTAGAGTTAATTGGTGAGCCGTTACTCGTCTCTGAAGCATTGCTGATTCAGCGACGTGATGCGAGGGTCAACCCAGCCGTCGAAACCTTCGTCCGCCGCCTAAGTGGGGTGATGGTCGCGCGCTCCTACGTGCTAGTGGACTACGACATTCGTGTTGAAGTACTTGATCAGGCCTGTGCCATCACACCGGGAATCGAGTCGCCAACCGTCTCATCCCTTCATGACCCAACTTGGCGCGCGGTGCGTGCAATGGTGCCGAGTGCTGACGTGCACCGGGTGATGGATGAACTTTACGATCTAGGTGCCCGTGGAATCTTGGTCACCGATATTCACGCCTGTCGCCTTTAGCCCCCGCCTGCTAATGCAATAAGGGCGGCTCCGGTGACCACGAATCGGTGGGGGCCGGCAACATCAATGACTAGTGCCTGTGCACCGTCTTCGATTGCTGATTTTGCGGCCGAGATGCCCAGCACCGGTACCGGACGCGCCGACCGGTCCCAACTTGCAAGTGAATCCAGCCCGGTGAATGCGAGTAACCCTTTTTCCCCGGTCGCGTTGATCATCGAAACCGAAGCCAGGTGGCCGCTCTTATCGGGTCCAGCCGTCCCGATTTCGTCCGGAACCACAACCACTGCTGCCAACAGCCGTGCGGACTTCAAGATTTCAATTACTGCTGCGGTCGGGGCGACTAGTTCGGCCCGCAGCGCCAGATCCGGCGCACCGTCATCGGTTGGAGACAGCGGCCGAGCCAGCTTCTTACCCCCAGGTGTCATGGCGGCAGGGTACGGGGGGAATATTCACCAGGTGAGTTCACCCCAAGATCGCGCCCATCTGGTGACACCGGATCGGGTGCCACCGGTTTGGGCCCCGATGCTCGGCCTAGTACTGGTGGCGGCCAATCTTCGAGCCGCCATTTCGAGTGTGCCAGAAATGATCGTCGATATTCGAGCGGAGTTGGGCTGGAATGACGTAGCACTAGGGATCCTCACCACCATCCCGGTGCTTTGCATGGGGGTATTTGCTCTCGCCGTACCGGCGGTTTCGAACCGGTTCGGCCGTGGGCGCACGGTGGCCATTGCGCTTAGTATCTTGGTTTTCGCCCTGGTTATGCGCCTTTGGGGTGCGGTACCTGGGGTCCTTTACCTATCCGCATTCTTCGCCGGAGCGGGTATTGCACTGGCCGCGGGGTTGGTGCCCGGGATCGTCCGCGAGCAGGTGCCGGGGGCGGTCGGCCGGGCCACCGGTATCTGGAGTGCGGTCTTGATGCTGGGTGCGGGGATTGGCGGCGCCCTGACGGTGCCGATCGCTAGCTGGCTGGGATCGTGGACCGTGGCCCTTGCATTTTGGGCCATTCCGGCTGCGATCGCGCTAATTGGGTGGCTGGTGATTGAGCGGCCCAGCGGTGGTCATGAACCAGCCCCGAGTGCCACCGTGCGGCTGCGGTCGCTGCCGTGGCGTAACTCCACGGCGTGGGCCTTGACCATGTTCTTGGCCCTGAATTCGGTGGTCTTCTACAGTGTCGTGGCTTGGCTGGCCGCTTCCTACGATGAGCGGGGCTGGGATCAAGCCGCCGGTGGGGGCCTTTTCGGGATCTTCCTCGTGGCTCAGGTGGCGGCAGCTTTCATTCTGCCGCCCCTTGCGGACCGCTTGAAGTATCGCCGCACCCTTTTTGTCCTCGTGACGCTCATCATGACGGTGGCCTTTCTATTCATTGGGCTGGCGCCAGCATTCATGACAGTTTTGGTGTTGATAATTGGCGGGATCGGGCTGGGTGGCACTTTTGCCCTCGGTTTAGTACTCCTTAGCGAATACGCCGAAAATTCGGCCGGTGCCGCCCGGCTCACCGCCATGGCCTTTTTCGTCAGTTATGTCCTGGCCGCCCTCGGCCCGC
>JAQCEO010000083.1 GCA_027729805.1 Actinomycetota bacterium | reverse complement strand
CGCAAAGGATTCAGCGTCGGTCATCTCCTGCGTCGCGTCGGTGCGACCGGGGGTGAAAGGCACGCTGACCGAGTAGCCGGCGTCCTTAGCTGCTTTCTCGACAGCGGCGTCACCACCGAGCACGATCAGATCGGCCATCGATATCTGCTGCGCACCGGAGTTGAATCCGGATGCAATGGACCCAAGGGTGCCCAGCACCTTGGCCAATTGGGCGGGCTCATTGGCCTCCCAATTAACTTGTGGTTCGAGGCGGACCCGGGCACCGTTGGCCCCGCCGCGCTTATCGGTGCCGCGGAAGGTCGATGCCGAGGCCCATGCGGTCGCTACCAGCTCGGCGACACTGAGGCCAGAGTCGAGAATTTTCGCCTTTAACGCGGCGATGTCGCCGGCGCCTACCAAGGCGTGGGTAACCGGTGGCACCGGGTCCTGCCAGATCAAGTCCTCGGCCGGTACTTCGGCGCCCAGATAACGTACCTTTGGCCCCATGTCGCGGTGGGTTAACTTAAACCACGCCCGCGCGAAGGCATCGGCGAACTCGGCTGGGTTGTCGAGGAAGTGCTGGGTGATCGGTGCGTAGATCGGATCGAACTTAAGCGCCAGATCAGCGGTGGTCATCACGGGTGCATGGCGCTTGCTCGGATCTTGAGCGTCGGGGACGGTGCCGGCCTCGGCACCATTCGCAGGGATCCACTGCTTGCCACCGGATGGGCTTGCGGAGAGTTCCCACTCATTGCGCAGCAAGGTCTCAAGGTAGTTCATATCCCAGGTGATCGGAGTTGAGTTCCACGCGCCTTCGAGCCCGCTGCTGATGGTGTCAGCACCATTGCCGGTGCCCATTGAGTTCATCCAACCCAGGCCCATCTCCTGCAAAGGAGCTCCCTCGGGCTCCGGCCCGACGAACACCGCGGGGTTCCCGGCGCCGTGCATCTTGCCGAAGGTGTGGCCACCGGCAACTAGCGCGACAGTCTCGTAGTCGTTCATGGCCATGCGAGCGAACGTCTCGCGGATATCACGGGCTGAGCCCATCGGGTCGGGGGTGCCGTTTGGGCCCTCTGGGTTCACATAAATCAAGCCCATCTGGACAGCGGCGAGTGGATTTTCCAGATCGCGGTCACCGGAGTAACGGCCATCGGCGAGCCATTCTTGTTCGGTGCCCCAGTAGGTGGCATCGGGCTCCCAGACGTCCGCACGGCCGCCGCCGAAGCCGAAGGTTGCAAAACCCATTGATTCAAGTGCCACATTCCCGGTGAGAATGAAAAGGTCTGACCAGGAAAGTTTCTTGCCGTACTTTTGCTTGATCGGCCACAGCAGGCGGCGCGCCTTATCCAGGTTCGCATTGTCGGGCCAGCTATTCAAGGGAGCGAAGCGTTGCATCCCCGTGCCACCACCACCGCGACCGTCACTCGTGCGGTAGGTACCGGCTGCGTGCCAGGTCATGCGAATAAAGAGCGGGCCGTAGTGGCCGTAGTCGGCTGGCCACCAGTCCTGCGAGTTGGTCATGAGCGCGGTTAAGTCCTTTTTGACCGCGGCCAGATCAAGGGACTTGAATTCGGTGGCGTAGTCATAACCTGCGTCCATGGGATCGGCCGCGGGTGAGTTCTGGCTCAGTACTTGCAGGTTTAGCTGGTTGGGCCACCAGTCCTCGTTTTGGGTGCCCACACCGACTGAGCCGTGTGAAACCGGGCACTTGTTGTCACTATCCATGGCGCTCTCTCCTTCATTTATGTATATATGTGACGGTGTTATCTAGCAGTTGACGATTGCAGGTATTGGGGAGCGGCGGCATCGGCAGCGCAGCAGCTCGGGCACCGGCCCAAGTAAGCGACCTCGGCTTCGTCGATGTCGTAACCGCGACTGTCGCTGGCCGTTAGGCAAGGGGTGAAGCCGACCGCACAGTCAACATCGACGATCTCACCGCAGGAGCGGCAGATAATGTGGTGATGATTGTCGCCGACCCGGGTCTCGTAGCGGGCCGCAGAGCCTACGGGTGAGATGCGCCGGATCAGGCCGACTTCGCCTAGCACCGCGAGTGCGTCATAGACCCCTTGGCGCGAGATCGTGCCAAGTTCCGCCCGTACCGTCGCGGTTATCGCCTCAGCCGTGGCATGGGGTGCACCCGCGACCGCCTTTAGTACGGCCACCCGCTGCACGGTGACCTGGACACCGCACCTAGTTAGCTGGTCGGCATAGTCAGTAGGCACGAAGGAAATCTACCGAAGGATCTGGACAGTGTCAAAGTATTTATCTAGTCCAGTAACGGTCTGCGAGGCCTACACAATTACGAGGTGTCAGTCATTTCGCGATTCTTAAACTCGTTGCCGGTATCCCAGGGCCTGCTCTTGGTATTCAAGGCCCTGCCGGTGGCGGTTATCGTGCTACTGCTCCGCTGGATATTGCACTATGGGTTTGGCGTCAATGGGTTGATGTCCTTCTAGGATGCGGGTTCGGTGCTGACCCATCAAGCCTAACCGGTTAGGTATCACCCCGGCTTTGCCGCCCCGCATCAAATATTGGTCGAAAGCGTTTGTTACTTGGCCTACCGGCGAGCATGCTTGGGCTATGAGTGCACCCAGTAGGCCAGTAGATCAAGTCCCCGAAGTTGATCAGCAGGATTCGAGTTATTCACGGCGCAACTTCTTAACCGGTGCGGCGGTTGCGGTCGGTGCGGTCGGGCTAACGAGCCTGGTTCCAGCGCAGGCCTTGGCCGGCACGCCAACGGCGGTGCGAACTGCCGCTACCCGTGCCGCCGGCACGCGCCGGCCAGTGATTCGCAGTGATCGCCAAGGCTACAATCGGCGCTGGTTCGCACCGAATCTGAAGGGTGTTTATACCCCGACCACTACTGATCAGGTGGCTGATGTAGTTACCGAGGCACTGTCGGCCCACGGCAAGAACGTGAAAGTCACTTCCGGTCGCCACTGCTACGAAAACTTTGTTTATAACGATCAGACTCAGGCGGTAATCGACATGTCGGCCTTGAACCAGGTGGGCTTCGACCCAGATTACAACGCTTACTTTGTTGACGCTGGGTGTGAAAACTGGACCGTCTATCGAACGATGCTCAATACCTTCAATAAGACGCTGCCTGCGGGTTCGTGCTACTCCGTCGGGGCCGGGGGCCATATCACCGGAGGTGGCTACGGCCTGCTGTCGCGACTGCACGGGCTAACCGTCGATCACCTAACCGCGGTCGACATAGTCACCTGGGACGCGGGCTCGAGTTCGGCGAAGCTGCGCCATGTATCGAAGAAGAGCAGTGACAAGGCGGAACGTGATCTGTTTTGGGCGCTTCGCGGTGCAGGGGGTGGCAACTTTGGGGTGATCACGCGCTACTACTTCGCCGATCCGCCGATCGCACCAGAACATGCCACCATCTGGACTCTGGCCTGGAACTGGTCGGATATGACCAATGCGAGCTTTGCTGTCTTACTTGCCGCATACGCGGACATGATTCCGACGATGCCAGATACCGATT